>CAMBFX010000025.1 GCA_945865695.1 Chryseobacterium gleum
AGAAGGTGTTTTGGTTTCTTCTCGAGGTTATGGCGAGGTAAATCAAGAAAAAAGAAAGACATCAGAACTACGTCATTTTTTAAATGTAGTAGACAAGAAAAGTTTCGCTAAAATCGAACCCATCGTTGAAGATGTTTTCGGATTAAACAATGAATACTGGGTAAGCTTCTATTTAGATCAAAAAATGTATGATAAAAAATTCATCTTTTTGCCTGAAACTATTACTGAAAAGAATCTCATTTCAATTCCAATAATCAATAAAAAGGGCGTTTTAATTAAGTAGGATTTGCATAATTTTTCACATCCTGTAGCAATCCATACAATAATTTAATAAAATCCAACAGGCTAGCCCCTCAATTATTCTATTAATCAGGTTATGAACAAGAATTGTTCAAAATCATTTCTCAACTAAATCGTATTAAATTCCCAAAATAGTTTAATTTTATAGCTGCAGATTAAACCAGGGTTATGAAAAAATTATTCTTTTTATTGGCAGTACTATCCTCGCCAATTGTATCATTTGCTTCTGCAGGTGATTTTATCATCCGATCTTTTGATGTTTATTATCAAGGAACCGAAGTGAAAATTACTTGGCAAACCGGAATGGCTGCCCAAAAAGGAACCTTTTTTATTGAACGAAGCACAGACGCTTCTACTTTTGAGCAAATTGCCGTTGCCAATGCTAATGATGGTGGTTCATCTATTTCTTATTTTGAAATTGATAGAACTCCTTTAAATGGAACTAGCTTTTATCGCATTAAACAAATTACTGCAGACGGTTTTACCATTTATTCACCTATCAGAACGATTAAGAGCTACGAAAAAATGGCACAAGAAATGAATCTTACTTCTAATCCATGTGATGTAAGCTTCAAAGAAGACCTTAAAAAATTCGGTGAAGAAGAAATTTTAGTCGTTTTGAGAGATGAAAAAGGTGCAGAATTTTATTCTAAGATAACCATCGTAAACGATGAATGCAGAATCAAAGCTATAGACAAAAACAAAGAATTAGAAAAAGGCGAATATGTTATTACTTCTTCTTCTAAAAATGAATTGTATTCTCAGGTGATTACAATAAAATAAAGTTTTCTATCAATTAATTTTGGTATTTCATCATTTTTAGGCAACAATTATTAATTCCGTTCGTTTTTGTATTACAATGATGAAAAAATACTTTACTTTTCTTTTAATTCTATTATCCGTTTCAGCTAATTCTCAAACTGGACCAGCTGGTATAGGCACATCTACAAATAACGTATTATGGTTAAAAAGCGATAACGGAGTTTATAGTGATTTAGGAGTTACACTAGCAGTTACAACTAATAATGTACAACAGTGGAATGATAATTCAGGCAATAGTGATAATGCAATTCAAAACACATCTGGAAATCGCCCTAACTATATAACTGGAGTTTTAAATTCATTGCCGATTATACGATATACAGCTGCTAATGCAGATTTATTAATGTCAACTACTGTTGGTACTGGCAATGCAGCTTCAGTTTGGGCAGTTGCTTCTTATAGCTCTTTACCATCAGCTAATCCAGGAATATTAGTAGCAGCTCCAGCAGGTTCCGGTACAAATGTAGCACCCGGTAATAAATCAATAGGAATGTGGGTTAGTAATGCAGCAGGAACTCGCGTATGGGGAAGAGGTATTCAGTCCAATAATACAAGTCGCGATATATCACAAGTAACTACTTTATCGGCTTCTACCTTTTATATTGTAAATAATTTATATAATGGGGTAAATTCAATTAATCAATTTGTCAATAATGCAGCTGCAGGAAATATTGCATATGATGGAACATTAAAATCTTGGTCAGATGTAACAATTGGTAGACAAGGAACCGAAACTTGGAACGGAGACATTGCAGAAATTATAATGTTTAATACGTTTGTCAATACAGCACAAAAAAATATAATTGATAATTATCTAGCTTCAAAATACAATCTTACATTGGCAACTGCCAACGATTTCTACTCGGGTGATACACCTGGTAATGGAAATTTTGATAAATGGGTAGCGGGTATCGGGCAGGTAGATGCCACAAACACTCAAATAGCATTCGACCCTTCAGCAAGTCAAGGAATGGGATTAACCAATCGCTCTGGTTTTGATAATGGTGACTTTGTTTTATGCGGTCATAATTTAACAACCAATAATAACATCTATACCGATATTTCTGTGGTTAGTGGCGGCCCTGTTCTTGCTCGTTGGGAAAGAATTTGGTACATCGATGTGACCAATACATCCACAAATATTTTAACGGATGTGGTTTTTGATTTGAGTGATGGTGGTTTTACGGGCACACCTACTACTGCTACGAATTATGTTTTATTATATCGTGCTGTAAATTCGGGTAATTGGACTATTGTTGCTAACGGCTCCTCAGTTGCTGGTGATCAAATTACTTTTGCTAATTATCCTTTTGCTAGTAATGCAAATGATGGATTTTACACTATCGGAACTTTAAGCTTCAGTAGTACTTTACCAATAGAATTAATTAGTTTCGATGCTTATCTAACCAATGGAACTGTTGCTTTAGAATGGCAAACTGCTTCTGAATTAAACAATGATTATTTTACCATTGAAAGAAGCAGCAATGGAATCGATTTTGAACCCATTATGAATGTGGATGGTGCTGGAAATAGCAATCATATAATCAATTATTTTGAAACCGATTATTCTCCTTTAGCTGGCACATCCTACTACAGATTACGTCAAGTTGATTTTAATGGAACAGAAACATTCAGTGAAATGAAAACCATTAAAACATATGATGTTTTAGCCAGTGAATTGAGTCTTTATCCCAATCCTACGGATGGAGCTTTTCATTTGGTTCTCGCAAATTCAGGTGAAGAAGAAGTTTTGGTTGTTCTCCGTGATATATCCGGTAAAGAATTTTACTCGAGAATAATTGTAACTTCCACCGATCAACATATAGAAGCTATTGATTTGAATGGACAATTACCTTCTGGAACTTATATCATTACAGCATCCTCTCGAAATGAGCTTTACAGTCAAAAACTTGTTGTGAAATAAACGCGTTTTAATTAATCATAGCCCAATAATAACACCATAAAACTAACTTATGTGAAATAACACGTTTTAATTAATCACAGCCCAATAATAACACCATAAAACTAACTTAATTGATTTAGTTATTTGTAAGTTCGTGTTTATTATTAAGAATTATGAAGTTTCTTACAACAACAATTTTTATTTTATTTTCTGTTATTTCTATAAGCCAAGGGAGCTTAAACACATTAACATTTGATGGCATTGACGATCTTATTATAGGTACAAATACAGGCTTAACCGCTACCACAAATAATTTCACCATGGAAATGTGGATTAATCCTACAGCAACATTGACCTTACGTGCTGAGTCAAATACACTTGGAGTTACCACTGGAACAGGTGGCCAAAGATATGCTGTTTTCCCTACTCATGGAGGGGGAGGATGTGCAGCGGTAGGCGATGCCGGCCTTGGAATTTCGGTGGGTACAAATGGAATTCAGGTCTTTGAACATAAACATTGTCATATGCCTCCCATTCTTGTTTACAACGCCACTCTACCTACTGGATGGAACCACATTGCTGTTGTTGTTACAGCTAAACAACCTCGGTTATACTTAAATGGGGTTTTAGTGAGAACTGGTTCAACAAGTAATATGAATAATGTATTTCCAAGCGCTCAATTAGGAACTAACGTTTATGGTAATTATGCGGGTAACATTGATGAGTTTCGTATTTGGAATACCAATAGATCACAGGCTCAAATTCGAGATAATATGTGTAAACGTTTAATTGGTTCTGAAACAAATCTTATTCGCTACTACCGTTTCGATGAAGGTGCTGGAACCACATTAACAGATGCCTCAACTAGTGCAGTAAACGGAACTTTAACTTCTGGTCCTGTTTGGGCAACATCAGCAGCAGCAATTGGAAATACCTCGGTACATAATTATACTACCGCTTGGGCAGGTATTCAAGTAATGCATTCTTCTCCAGAAGGAGATAGTTTATCAGTTAGCGCAGTTTCTAGTGCAACTATAAATGCAATTCATATTTATCATGTTACTACAGTGCCTAATATTCTCACGGGTATAACTGGTTTGGGTGGTAATGATCATTACTATGGAGTTTTCAAGTCGTTCACAGCGGGCGGTGGTGGAACTTATACAGCAACCTATTACTATAGAGAGAATGATGCTTTTCAAGCGTCATCGACTGTCGCAGATCCAGATTATACCGAAGCAAATCTCCGTGTTTTTACTAGAAGTAATAATTCCTCCACTCCATGGGTTATGAATGCTACAGCTCCTGCAACAACACCCAAAACCATTACTCTAACCGCTCAGTCTACAGAGTTTATTTTAGCTTATGCAAATGCCAATGCAAATCTTCCAGTTGAACTTACAGACTTTACCGCCTATTATGCGGATGGTAATGTTTTTCTTACTTGGGAAACTCAATCTGAAACTAATAATCAAGGCTTTTTTGTTCAACGAAGTACTGACGGTATTAATTTTGAAGATATTTTATTTGTACCTGGAGCTGGTAATTCAAATACTACCATACAATATTTGGAAAAAGATATAAATCCACTTACAAAAATAACTTATTATAGATTAAACCAAGTAGATTTTAATGGTGAGAATACATACTCCGAAATTAAAACGATTCGTCCAACAGAGGAATTAACTGAATTTCTGCATGTGTACCCCAATCCATCTGATGGCGTTTTTAATGTTCTAATAAACGGATTTAGTGAGGAAGAAATTTTAGTTGTGGTAAGAGATATTTCAGGAAAAGAACATTATTCCAAAGTAGTAATAACCTCCTCTGATAATCATATTATCGCATTAGATCCAAGTGATAAATTAGCGTCTGGAATCTATATCATTACAGGTTCAACCCGCAATGAATTATATACCCAAAAATTAGTCATTAATTAAACAATTTCGTTTAAAATTGAAAATAATCCCTTTTCCTTGTGTATAATATGGGGTCAGCATTTTGATATTCTGATAAATCATTGCAACTTTGTCGTAAGAATTACTTAGACAGCCATTTCAAAAATAAAAACTTGCGTGAATAAATTTTTACTTAACCTATTTCTATCCATATTTCTTCTGCAGTTTGCTAATTCAAGCACTGCTACTAATTGTAATTCGGTAGCTAATGGAAACTGGTCAGCTGCTGGCACTTGGAGTTGTGGCAGAAAGCCCAATTGCGGTGATACCATTTTTATCTCACATACGGTTACCATTACTGCAACCGAAGATAATTCTGCTTGTGCATTACCTATGTTTATTACTGTTAATGCCACTGGAATATTGCATTATAATATGGGCCGAAAATTAAAGTTACCCTGTGGATCTGGGCTTTCCTTATTAGCTGGTGCTCAAATTACGGCCGCCTTCTACTCAGGTGCCAATAATCAACTTGAAATATGCGGTGCTGAAGTTTGGAGAGCCAGTGATGGCCCACAAACTGGCCCTCTTATTTTTGGCTCAGGATTACCCATTGAACTTTTGTCATTTGTAGCTAAACGCAATAACGAAAATGTAAAAATTGATTGGATAACTGCCACAGAAACCAATAACGATTATTTTACCATTGAAAGAAGTGAAAACGGTTATGATTTTGAACCCATCTTTAACGTAAATGGTGCAGGAACTAGCAATGCTGAATTGACTTATTCAAAAATTGATTTTGATGCCCCTGTAATTGGTATTTATTATCGTTTAAAACAAACGGATCACGATGGTCGCTCTTCATGGAGTCAAATAGAATATGTAGAACCTATGGGTAATTCTGAAGAAATTCTTTTATATCCCAATCCTACTGATGGTTTAATTAATGTCATATTGAATGATTTTTCAGATGAACATTTGAAGATTGAATTTTCGGATATTACCGGTAGAATTTGTTATCAATTTACCATAAATCCTAACTCTGATTATTATTTTCAATCGCATGATTTAAAAAATGAATTAGCAGCAGGAAGCTACGTGGTGACATTTGCTACAAAAAGCAAATTTTTTACTCAGAAACTTATTGTGAAATAGTTTTTGCTATCTTCACCTCCTGTGATTTTAACTGCTAAAAATTTAACTAAAAGATTCGGAAATCAAATTGCTATAAATGGCGTAAATATTTCCATTGAGCAAGGATGTTTCTATAGCTTATTAGGCCCTAACGGTGCTGGAAAAAGCACTACCATTCACTTACTTTCTACTTTGTTAAAAGCGGATTCGGGGGAAATTATAATTGATAATAAAAAGGTGGGTGCTGAGAATGAAAAAATAAAACCGTTTTTAGGAATTGTTCCTCAAGAAATTTCACTCTATGAAGAATTAACTGCTTTAGAAAATCTTCAATTCTGGGGAAAAATGTATGGAGTAGAAAAATCTATTTTATCCGAAAGAATCAATCAACAATTAAAGGATTTTGGGTTGTTAGATCGCAAAAATGACAAGGTGAAAACCTATTCGGGAGGAATGAAACGAAGAATAAATATAGCTGCTGCACTTTTACATCAGCCCAAAATCGTTTTCATGGATGAGCCAACGGTTGGTATAGATCCTCAGAGTAGAAATAATATTTATGATGCGTTACAACGAATGAAAAATGAAGGTATCACGATTTTATATACTACACATTATATAGAAGAAGCTGAGCGTTTTTCAGATAAAGTTGGAATCATTGATAATGGAAAAATCATTGCAGAAGGTACGGTGGATGAATTAAAAAAACATTCAAAAGTTAAAGAAGAAATTGAAATTCATGTTTCTCTTCTAAATGATAGTGAGAAAAAATCTTTAATGGAAAAATATTTCGATTTAGTTTCATTCAAAAATAATTGTATTAAAATAAAAACGGAAAATGTAAAAACAGATTTAATGTCTGTTCTTAATTTTTGTACCTCTCTTTCCTTAGAAATAGAGCAAGTAGAAATACAAAAAGCCAATCTTGAAAAAGTATTTCTTTCACTTACCGGTAAAACCCTTCGCGACTAATGTTGACCATTGCCTTCAAAGAACTTAGATTATTTTTCAAGGATAAAAAAGCCTTGTTACTCACATTTATTACTCCTATTGGATTAATTACACTCCTGGTTTTTGCTTTTGGTGGAAATTCGAAAGAAACAAAATTTGATCCGATAAAATTACTCGTTTGTGATTTGGATGAAAGTGCAGATTCGAAAAAATTTATTTCGGAATTAAAAAAAATAGAACAACTTGAAATAAATAATTTATCGAAAGAAGAAAGTTTTGAGAACGTAAAAAAAGGGAAACGATTGGCTGTTCTAGTCATAGAAAAAGATTTTTCCAAAAAAATTGAAAATGGAAATTCTGCCATTACATTACATTATGACGCATCGCGTGGGCCTGAATTTGGAATGCTGCAATCTATCTTAATGGGAGAAATTATGCAGGGAATTGGCCAAAAAGGAATCAAAGCATCAGTGCTAAAAAACATGGAGGAACAATTCGGAAAAATGGACTCCGCTACATTAGCATTTATTAATAATGGAATGGCCGATATGTTTTCTAGGAAAGGCAAATCTCCTAGCGATGATTTAGTTAAAATTGAGAAAATTCAAGCTAAAAAGGAATTGAGTCCATCCCTAATTCATGCTGTGGCGGGAACAGCTGTGATGATTTTATTATTTGCTGTTACTGGAATGGGAGCTTCACTACTAGATGAAAAAGAAAAAGGAACATTAAAAAGATTATTGCTCACCCCTATTTCACCGATGATGATTTTTTACGGCAAAATGCTCTCGGGAATTATTATTTCTGTCGTGCAATTACTAATCATGTTTCTATTTGCTTTCCTTGCCTTCGGCTTGGACATTTTTTCGGTATTTCCAGCATTGCTAATTATGATCATTGCTACCGCTTTCACTTGTTCTTGTTTCGGATTATTTATTGCTTCTATTAGCTCTACGCGAAAACAAGTAGAAGGAATGGCAACCGCCATTGTTTTAATTATGTCAACCATTGGCGGAAGTATGATTCCGAGCTTTATGATGCCCGAGTTTATGCAAAACATGTCGTTATTCACTGTTAACTATTGGTCGATTCAGGGAATGTATGATATTTTTTGGCGAGATTTGCCTATGACCGATTGGATGTTTAATGTGTATGTTCTATTTGGCATAGGTTTGCTTTTCATTCTTATTTCTGTGCCGATGTATAAGCGAAAGGTGTTGAAGGTTTGATTTTATTAAACTTTGAACCCTAAACATTCTTACTTACCTTTGTTTCTATGAAAGCCACCGTAACACGCAAAACCGTTTTTAATGCCGCACATCGTTTGCATAATCCAAAATGGGATGATGCTACCAACAAAAAAATTTTCGGCCTATGTAATAACCTAAATTACCACGGGCATAATTATGTTTTGTTGGTGCATATTACTGGAGAAATAAATCCAGATACTGGTTATGTAATTGACCTTAAAATTCTATCCGATTTGATCTTCGAACATATTGAAGAAAAATTTGATCATCGCAATTTGAATTTAGATGTACCCGAATTCAAAACTTTAATTCCCAGTGCCGAAAATATTGCCAAAGTGATTTGGGAAATTCTAAGAAATGTGATTGATAAGCAATTTGATTTAAAAGTAACGCTTTATGAAACAGAAAAAAATTCAGTAGAATATACTGGTTTATCTTGATTGTATCCTAATTACCAGGATTCTATTCACTTGTAAAATTAAGAATATATTCTACCTTTGTAATACAGTTAAAAAACCAAAACCATGCTAGAGAAAAAATACTTAGTACCTCATGATTTTTCAAGTGTAGCAGATAATGCGCTTGCTCATGCAGTAAAAGTGGCTGAAACAAGTCATTCAACAGTAATTTTATTACATGTTGTTTCTAAACCAACTGCTGTAGATGAAGCAAGAGAAAAATTAAATAAAATTACTGCAGATGTAAAAGACAAACATAAAGTGAACATTGAAGTTTTGGTTCGTATTGGAAATATTTTTGAAGATATTCCAAATGTTGCCCAAGAATATGATGTCTCTTTAATTTTCATGGGAACACATGGTGCAACAGGCTGGCAAAAAATTGTTGGTTCAGATGCATTGAAAGTAATTACTAATTCAGGCGCTCCATTTGTAGTAGTGCAAGAAAAAGGTGTGAAAGAAAACGGATATGATGATATCGTAGTTCCATTGGATTTAGATAAAGCAACTAAACAAAAATTAGTAATCGTTGCCGATTTAGCGAAATTCTTTAATTCTAGAATTCACTTAGTAATGCCACAAGAAACAGATGAGTTTTTACTTCACCAATTACAAAGTAATATCATCTTCGCTAAAAAATATTTAACTGAAAAGGGAATTTCTTTCAAAACAAAAATTGTTGACGGAAACTTTGGTAAAGATGTGTTACGTTATGCGGTTCAAATGGATGCTGACTTAATTGCTATTATGAATATGCAAGGAAATCGTATCGGTGGAAATTTATTAGCCAACTCAGCAGAACAAATGCTAATTACTAATGATGCTGAAATTCCAGTAGTAATCATCAATCCGCAATCAACAGGAAACAGCGGATCTGTTTTGTTTAACTAAAATCTTAGAAATTAAATAGGAGACTCTGAAACAAGTTCAGAGTGACGAAGAAGCCCTGATAGAAATGTCGGGGCTTTTTTATGACCTGTTCACTCATGCTTACGTTGAATAATACTCCATCACCACCAACTAACCTAACTAGCCTAACTGAATAACTAACTTAACCAAAATGATTTCAGGATAAAAACCGAGTGAGTCCGTTCTTTGCACTAATCTCTATAAAAGCAATTCTTGGTGATTAACTTTAGAAATAGTATCCCATTTCTCAGCATCAACAATTGAATACTTATTGGTAATTTGTTTTATTGAAGCGGCATCAGCGTTTTCGTGGCAAAATTGTAATCCAACGACAAATAATATAGCGCATACAAAAGCTATTTCTAAAATAGGGAAAAATTTCTACGAATCATATTTATTTTCTTCCAGCCTTTTCAAGATATCCTCCACATGTTTATCCTTTTTCGCCTGACGCATTTTCTTAGCCGATTCAGTAAAATACTTATGCATATTTAAAAACTTCACTTGCAATTCATCCCAGGCTCTATCGTCACCTATAATGCCACGTTCTCTTAATTCATGTTTCAATGTATCAGAAATTGGATGAAAATCATCTCTACCTAAATAATCCAAATCAGCATCACAAATGATTTGTTCTAGATGTGATTTTGGATCATGTGGAACAATCGTTGCTCGAATTAATTTTGCCACTTCTTCTACTTGCTCTGGCGTATATCCATACTTGGGAAGTATTTCTTCTGCCATTCGAATTCCCACAGGTTCATTTTTTGCATATTGTTCAACGAATCCTGCATCATGATAAGTTGCCGCTGATTTCAAGGTAAACATTTGTTCATCCGTAATGCCTTCCATCAACGCTAATCTTTCTGCGGATTGAATCACATCATACGTATGATGAATTCCGTGATAATATAAATTTTCGGGCAGTTTCTCATGAAGAATTTTCATAATATGACGTTCCGCCTTTTTATAATTAATAGAAGAATATAAATAAAGATCTACGTACTTCCAGAATTTTTCATTGGGTTTAATTCCTAATCCGTCTATGGAAAGTTCTGGTTTAATCCTTTCCACATAATACATATCTACTTCGCCTTTATTTTTAGCAGCAATTTTTCCGCGGTAGGTTAATTCAAAATAAGGTTCAATTTCTTGAAAAGTGGCACCACTCACATTTACTTTAAATGGTTCACTAGCCATTTCCATTCGTTGGGCAACGTTCACTGCATTTCCCCAAATATCATAGGCAAAACGCTTTGTTCCCACCACACCAGCAATAATTTCTCCCGTATTAATCCCTAAACGCAATTCCCAATGTTCACCTGGCTCCGTATCATGAAGATTTCTCATGTGACGTTGAATATGCAAAGCAGCAAGCGTAGTATCTATCGGATTACTTTTACTTCTGATAGGAACACCAGCAGCACACATATAGGCATCACCTATGGTTTTTATTTTTTCGAGATTATATTTTGCAACGATATCATCAAATGAAATAAAATAGGCGTCTAGTTTAGCGACCAAATCAGCTGGCCGCATCGTTTCAGCAACTCTGGTAAATCCAACAAAGTCGGTAAACATAATAGAAACCTGACGATAACTTCTAGCAGATGCTTTCCCTTTCGATTTTAATTCTTCTGCTGTTTCTTCTGGAAGGATATTTAGTAAAAGTTTTTCCACTTTATTTTTCTCTGCTTCAATCAAAGATTTTTGTTCTTCGATTTGCTCCTTCTGTAAAATAACTTCACGCGTTCTTTCACGAACTTCCTTCGCCAGATTTAAACGTTGTTTTTTAATTCGCCAAATTCTCGCTTGGTTGAATCCAAATCCTAATAATAAAACTAATACGACCACTATCGTACGAAACCACCAAGTAGCCCAAAAAGGCGGTGTTACGTTAATAATTAATATAGCTGGTTTATCCGACCAAACACCATCGCTATTGCAGCCATAAACTTTAAATGTATACGTTCCAGGAGCCAGATTAGTGTAATGTGCTTCTCGCGCTCCATTGAGGTAATTGAAATTTTCATCATTACCCTCCATGATGTATTTATACTGATTGTTTTCTGAGTTCGAGAAATGAAGTGCAGAAAATCTTATCGTTAAATTATTTTGTTTGTAGGAAAGAAAAATTTCTTTTGTTACAGAAATATGTCTGGATAAAATTCCTCCTTCTCCAATCTCAATGGATTTATTCAATAACAATAATTCAGTAATAGCCATAATAGGCGCATAAGTATTGCTTTTTATTTCTGAAGGGAAAAAAGAATTTACACCATTAATTCCTCCAAAAAACAATTCATCATTTGCGGTTCTATAAAATGCTCCTACATTAAATTCATTACTTTGAAGCCCATCTTTTCCAAGATAATTTTGAAATACTTCTGTTTTCACTTCAAAACGTGATAAACCACGATTGGTACTGAGCCATAAATTTCCATCGTTATCACCCAAAATACCATATACTACATTGTTGGGTAATCCATCTTTCTCTGTGAAACTTTCAAATCTTTCGGTTTTTAAATCAAATTTTTGTAATCCTGCGCCATATGAACCCAACCAAAAAACACCATTATTATCTTCCCAAATTGAAATAATCATCGTAGCATCATTTCCGGATGTATTACCACTTAATCGATGACGAAAATTTCTAAATACTATTTTATTGCCTTCCTTGATCACTTTTGTTAAGCCACCTGCATCTGTACATACCCAAATATCTCCTTTGGAATCGCAATAAACATGACGAGCTAAATTAGATGGTAAACTCGTTTTATCACTTGGAATATTTTGATAAAAATTAAATTCACCTGTTTTTCGATTTAAACGGGATAAACCTTCCTTACTAGCAATCCATAAATATCCTTCTTGATCTTCTGTAATTTTATAAACTCGAGTATCCGAAAATGGAGTCAACGCTCTTCTAAAGGGCACAGAAATAAATTGGGCAGAAGAATAATCCGCAGCAACATTTACTTTATATAAACCATCAATAGTTCCAGCCCATAAGGTGCCATCTGAATCGATATACAAGGAGAGTACGCTATTATTATTTAATGCGTTTGGATTATTTGATTTATGATTAAATCGGTAATACTTGTTTTTTTTACGATCTACCGCTGTAATTCCTTCCTTTGTTCCTATCCAAATAATTTCATTTTCATCAACGGTTATACTCCAAACCGTTTTATCATTTAAACTATTTACATCATCAATTTTGTATCTGATATGGTCAAAAAATTGTTTAACCGGATCAAATTTACTTATCCCATTATTGGTTCCAATCCAAATTAATCCCGATTTATCCTCGAAAATACATTGAACTTGATCATCCACTAAACTAGTAGATATATATTCACTGTGCTTATAATTATAGAATTCGTTTGTATTGTTCAAATCCAACTTATCCAAACCATTCCCTGATGTTCCTATATGTAAAACATTTTCTTTTGAAACAAAAACATATCGAATGGCATTATCAGAAAGAGAAAAAATATTAACTACCTCATGAAAATAATTTTCGAATTCATATTCCTCTCCGTTAAAAATCATTTTGGATAAACCGTTGTTCGTACCAATCCACATATTTTTATTGGTGTCTTCCGTGATGGACCAAACAAAATCATCGGGCAAAGATTTATTAAAAATATTTTTTTTAAACGATTTGAAAGTTCTTTTATTAAAATCAAAAAGAAAAATTCCGTTGGCAGTTCCCACCCAAAGATTACCTTGTGAATCATTAAAAATGGTTTGAATAGAATTGGTATTTAAAGCCGCTCCATATTTTTGAATAACACCCGTTTTTTTATCCAATCGATTTAAGTTTCCATTATTCGTTCCAAACCAAATAAAACCATCCTTATCTTCGGCAACGGTTGTAATAAATCGGTTGGCTTCTCCGAAATCAAATCTTTTGAAATCTAATTTATATTTATCAAATCGATTTAATCCTCCTCCGTCAGTTCCAATCCATAAGTAACCATCTTTATCTTCGCAAATAGCTTGAATGAAATTATTTGAAAGTGTTCTTGCGTCATTCTGGTCACTTTTTAAAATGGTGAAATTATATCCATCGTATTTATTTAATCCATCTTGTGTTCCTATCCATATAAAACCTTCTTTATCTTGCAAAACAGCATTAACTGAACTTTGTGAAAGGCCTTGGTCAATAGTAATATTATCAAACTTGATGTTTCTTCGCTGAGAAAACGAACTATTTATCAGCAGAAAAACTGATAATAAAAAGAGAATCGATTTTTGAAAAAAATGCTTCATTTCATTTTTAGGCTAGATTCAAAAATACTTAATTATCGGTTGAAACGTATATTTATTTTGATTTTCCTTTTGTCGTTTTTTTATTTACGGAAACGACTGCTTTTTTTGATTTGAAATCCAAGTCATCAAGCTTTTGTTTATAGGGATTTATGGTTTTTAGATAGGCTTCTAAATTCTCCTTTTTGATGGGCTCTGAAGACTGAAATTTTTCTGAATTGGGGTCGATTTGTTGCCCATTCTTCCAAAAACGATAACAAACATGAGGCCCTGTTGCTAATCCAGTGGAGCCTACATATCCAATAATATCGCCTTGTTTTACACGAGCACCATTACGAATTCCTTCTCCAATTTTGCTCATGTGTAAATAAGCTGTTTGATAAGTGATGGTATGTTTAATCTTTACATAATTTCCGTTATACTGTGCAAATCCTGCTGCCTCTACTGTTCCATCACCAACGGCCATAATGGGCGTTCCTGTAGGCGCACCATAATCAGTGCCTAAATGTGCCTTATAAATTTTTTGAACGGGATGAAATCGTTTCATGGAAAAACCTGAAGTAATTCTACTAAATTTGAGAGGTGCTTTCAAAAAAGGACGTTTCATCCCTTTTCCTTTTTCATTGAAATAACCAATAGAACTATCCTGCATAAATCGAAAGGCATAATAAACGGTATCAACATGCCAAAAGTAAACCGCTTTTACTTGACCGATTCCAAATGGTTTACCTTCCACACTTTTTTCTTCATATATAATTTTGAATTTATCTTGGGGATATAATTTAAAAAAATCGATGGTCCAAGCATAAACTTGCGCAATATTTTCGGCTAACTCACCACCTATAGCATCGCTCGATAATGATTTATTTAAAGTTGCGGTTAAGTTTGAATTTTTCTCAATTACACCAGTAATAGATTTTTCGGTGGTATCCGTTGGGCGATAAATATGTTTTACATGCACTGAATCACGAAAATCAAAAATATAATACTCAACCATATTTTTTTCGTAAATACAATAAAGAGCATTTTTGGCGGTATCACTTTTGCGACAAAGAATAGTAAATCTATTTCCCGTTGAAATGAAATTCAAATTCATTTCTCTTGCTTTTAGATCAGCAGCATTGATTTTTTGTTGTGAAATTTGGTAAGGTGAAAGCACATGTGAAAGCGTCATTCCATCTTGAACAGTATCTTGCAAAACTTGAAATGTATCTAATAAAAAACCATACTCTTTCCAGGCCGATTTGGCTTTCTTAATTGGTTTTTTTTCTGCAATTTTAACTTTTCCTTCTGATCCGCAAGACGAGAAAATTAAAACAGTAAGGGCAAAATAATAAATCAAACGCATCATAACATTTCTTTCAATTGTTGGCAAGTTACCAATAATAAGAAAGCCGATTTTTTTAGTTTTCCCAATTGAGATGTTCAAAAAAGAAACCCCGAAGATTTTTGAACTATCTCAGGGGTTTCCACCAAATAAAACGCGTTATAATTTGATTTACTTCTTTTTTACTTTAGCAATAGGTGATGCTAATCCACTATATTCTTGTACTTCCATTTTGATTGAACCTACCATAATTTTTGCTTTTGCTAGAATAGGAATTTGGTTTTTATCATCGCTAATCCAAACTGTTAAATCTTCTTCTGACTTAAAAACTCTTCCCTTTTCTACTACCGGAATAAACTTCATGCATTTAAATTTTCCCATTCGAATCGATACTGTTTCTTTTCCCATATATTTTATTTTAAGGGGGAAATTTGTGTTATCATAAAAAACGTTAATGGTAAAAATATCTCCTTCTTTAGCTTTAGAAAAATCCATGGTTCTGGCATAATAGAATGCCGAAATCATATCTTGAACATTCGATGGAATATCAAATTTCTTTCCTTCGCCATTATCTACTTTTTTCTTCGGATGATCAAATGAATAATCTTGATTAATTTTATATCCACCTTCATTCACTCGTCTCACAAATGTCCAAGGAATAATAGACTCTTCATCAATGTAAGATTCATACGTATCTCTTACTTTATAAAAAAAATCGAAGGCGCTAACCGATTTTCCAGTTCCTACTAAATGAAGCATCTTTCTTCCATTCACTTTCTTATCTGTCTTCTTTACCTCCAATGTTGCTTCACCAGCATTGACAATACCGTAATGAAGCACATAAGTAATTTTTTCCCCCAGCTGAAAAGCAGAATTATCCACTTTTCGGTAAACGGGAGTTTTCGGGTCTGCATCGCCTGTTTGCATGGCATCATTTATCTGCAACAAACCGTTGAATGCAAATGTTAACCAAATTAAGCCGTTCATAATTGTTAGTTTTAACTGTTTATACCCTACAAAATCAAATAATGTTCCAAACTCTAAAAATTAACTCCCGAAAGAAATAATTATTTTATTTTGCCAAAGGTTTTTAGCTATTTTTACGTAATCAGGAACCAACTATTATGAAAGAAAAAATACAACAACTTGACCAAAAAATTCGCGAGGCAAAGCTAGGCGGAGGCGAGAAAAGAATTGAAAGTCAACATAAAAAGGGCAAGATGACCGCCCGTGAGCGTGTTCATTTTTTAATGGATGAGGGTTCTTTTGAAGAAATCGGAATGCTAGTTACGCATCGATCCAGCGATTTTGGTTTAGAGAAAGAAAAATATTTGGGCGATGGTGTAATAACTGGCTACGGAACCGTGAATGGCAAACCGGTTTATGTTTTTGCTCAAGATTTTACCGTTTTTGGCGGATCACTTTCTGAAACCCATGCCGAAAAGATTTGTAAAATCATGGATTTAGCAATGAAAAACGGAGCGCCTGTAATTGGTTTAAATGACAGCGGTGGTGCACGTATTCAAGAAGGCGTTGTTTCATTGGGAGGTTATGCAGATATTTTCTATCGCAATGTTCGTTCTTCAGGGGTGATTCCACAAATTTCTGCCATTATGGGCCCTTGTGCCGGTGGGGCTGTTTATTCTCCAGCACTAACCGATTTTGTAATGATGGTTGAAGACAATAGTTATATGTTCGTTACCGGACCAAATGTGGTTAAAACAGTAACCCATGAAGAAGTGACTGCCGAAGAATTAGGTGGCGCTATGACTCACGCTTCTAAATCCGGAATTACACATTTCACCGCTGCTAATGATATTGAATGTATAAAAAACATTCGTGAATTACTTTCTTATCTTCCACAAAATTGCGAAGAAGAACCAGAACGTTTACCGTATGAATCTAGCAATGAAATTCGAGAACAATTAAACTCTATAATTCCCGAAAATCCAAATCAACCTTATGATATTCGTTCTGTAATTGAACAAGTGATTGATGGAGATACTTTTTTGGAAGTACAAAAAGATTTTGCCGAAAATATGGTAGTTGGTTTTGCTCGTTTAGGAGGAAGATCCATTGGAATCATTGCCAATCAACCTGCTTTTTTAGCAGGAGTTTTAGACATAAAATCTTCGCAAAAAGGATCTCGATTTGTTCGTTTTTGTGATTCATTTAATATTCCATTATTAGTTTTAGTAGATGTTCCTGGATTTTTACCGGGCACCGATCAAGAGTGGAATGGAATTATCTCTAATGGCGCAAAATTATTATATGCCTTTTCAGAGGCAACTGTTCCAAGAATTACTTTAATTACTCGAAAAGCTTATGGTGGAGCTTATGACGTAATGAACAGTAAACATATTGGCGCCGATATGAATTATGCTTGGCCATCGGCAGAAATTGCTGTGATGGGAGCAAAAGGTGCAGCCGAAATTATTTTCAAAAAAGAAATCAGTGAAGCAAAAAATCCAGCTGATAAACTGAAGGAAAAAGAAAATGAATACATGGAAATGTTTGCTAATCCATATAGAGCTGCTGAGCGAGGTTTTATTGATGAAGTAATTCGCCCAGATCAAACTCGTGAAAAATTATTGAGAGCTTTTCAAATGCTAGAAAATAAAGTAGATAAATTGCCTCGTAAAAAACATGGAAATATTCCGCTTTAGTTCATTCGTTCTCCTTTTTTCTATTGTTGGTCTAAATTCATTTTCAAAAGAAAATAAGAAAATTGATAATCTACTAAGAGTAGCGCAATCTTCTGAAAAAGATACGGTGAAAATAAATGCATATCTGGAAGTTTCAGGAATGGTCTCCAGTCCTGATTCTACCTATCCGTTTGCTTCTAAAGCAATGAAAAGTCAAAATTCTTGTGCAAATTAACTGATGGATTATCCAATAAAGAAATTGGAGATAAATTGTTTATTTATCATAGAACTGTTGGTACTCACAGAACTAATCTAATGAAAAAAATAGATGTGCATAATATTGCTGGATTAATTTGTTTGGCCCTTCGAAATAATCGGACATTATATTTTCATCATTCGTAAAAATTGCCTTACTTTTATAACCAATAAATATTCTAAACGAACCCAATAATTATCAAAAATCAACACTTATGAATAAGTTCAAAATCTTTTCAGTACTTTTTATTCTTGGAATTGTTTCATTGTCTTTTCGTCTTTTAAAAGAGGAAGAATATCCCGCAATTAAAATCGGTGATGTAGCTCCAAAATCAGATGTAAAAATGAAAGATATCAGTGGAACAGGATATTCATTGAACGACCTAAAAAAAGAAAAGGGTTTATTAGTTATTTTCTCTTGTAATTCTTGTCCTTTTGTGGTTGGAAACGGAGAAGGTAGTGAAGGTTGGGAAGGAAGATACAATGGCCTTTATGACTTCGCCACTAAATCAAATCTAGGAATGGTTTTAGTAAATTCAAACGAAGCAAAACGTGAAGGAGATGATTCATTTTACAAAATGAAAGAACATGCCAAAGAACAAGCTTATAAAAGTTTTTATGTGGTGGATAATAATTCTGAACTAGCTAATGCTTTTGGCGCAAAAACGACTCCTCATGTTTTTCTTTTCGACAAAGACATGAAATTAGTTTACAAAGGCGCAATTGATGATAATGTGAAAAACGCTGCTGAAGTTAAAGATGCTTATTTGATGAATGCAATGCGATTATTGGCATTAGGAAATAAGATACCAACCAACGAAACCAAGGCAACTGGTTGCAGTATAAAAAGAGTGAACAAATAATTCTTTGAAAATACCTGAGAATCCCGCTGATTAGCGGGATTTTTTTTGTCGTAAACTTTTCTGTTGATAAGAATATTTCTACTCCCATTTCATTCTTAGTTACTTTGTAAAAAAAGGAAAATAAAAATGAGAGTATTAATTTTAGGATCAGGCGGACGCGAACATGCTTTTGGATTAAAAATTTCACAAAGCACATTACTAGATAAATTATTTATAGCTCCCGGAAACGCAGGAACTAGCAATGTAGGAGAAAATGTAAATATTGCAGTGGATGATTTCAAAGGCATCAAAAAATTTGTCATTGAAAATAAAATCTCGTTAGTGTTGGTGGGGCCAGAAGGTCCGTTGGTAAAAGGAATTCATGATTTCTTTCTTGCAGATAAAGATTTATGCATGGTAACTGTTGTTGGCCCAAAACAAGACGGAGCACGACTTGAAGGCAGCAAAGAATTTGCAAAAGAATTCATGAAAAAACACAATATTCCTACAGCAAAATATCATTCATTTACAAAAGATACACTGAAAGAAGGCGAAGCATATTTGGACACGTTAAAAGTACCCTACGTTTTGAAAGCGGATGGTTTAGCTGCTGGAAAAGGTGTTTTGATTTTGAAAGATTTAAAAGAAGCTAAAAAGGAATTGAAAAGCATGCTCACTGATAATAAATTTGGAGAAGCAAGCCATACGGTAGTAATCGAAGAGTTTATGAAGGGAGTGGAATGCTCTGTTTTTGTATTAACAGATGGAATTTCTTATAAAGTTTTACCTCCGGCTAAAGATTATAAACGAGTGGGTGAAAAAGATTCTGGATTAAACACGGGCGGAATGGGAGCCGTTTCTCCTGTGCCTTTTGCTGATCATGTTTTCATGGATAGAATAGAAAACCAAATTGTCATTCCTACTATAAAAGGATTGAAAGAAGATAAAATTGATTACCGTGGTTTTATTTTTATCGGAATTATGAATGTGGGAGGAGAACCTTATGTGATTGAATACAATTGCCGAATGGGAGATCCAGAAACAGAGGTTGTAATGCCAAGAATTAAATCAGATATGATTGATTTATTCGAAGGAATTGCTACTCAAACTTTATCCGAACGTCATTTAGAATTTGAAGATCGTAGCGCTGCAACCATTGTATTAGTTTCTGGTGGTTATCCCGAAGAATTTGAAAAAGGAAAAGCGATAACAGGATTAGACGCTACAGAAAATTGTATTGTTTTTCATTCAGGAACGATTGAAAAAGGCGGAAAGGTAGTGACCAATGGAGGAAGAGTTATCGCAGTAACTGCTTTAGGAAAAGATATAGAACAAGCAGTTGAAAGAGCGAATAAAGGAGCGGAAGCCATTAATTACGATAAAAAATACTATCGAAAAGATATTGGTTTTGATTTAATAAAAACGCCTCAACAAGCATAGTCAAGGCGCAATTGAATTATAAATCTGAATTAATTCAGATAAATAGTAAGAATAATTATTGAGTTGAAAGTCTCAAACAATCTAGATAATTATCGACACAGACCAAGTTTATTTTATCTGATTCGGATTATTTGCAGCTGCTTTATTGAATTTACCTTGCAAATTCAACCAATAAAACATCATTACAAATCCAAATACAAGAAAAATATCGTTAGGAATGTTTCCTAAATTTTCCATAATTCCGAAAGACCAAACAAAAAGGTCTTCAAGTGGTTTTAACAAATAATACATAGTTCTTTTGTTTGACACAAACATACCTATTTTTTCTTGTCCTCAAAATAGGACCTCATTATTTTTTAACCAGTAAAATGATTAAAAATAGAGTTTGACTTAGTAATACGTTACAGGCAATTGACTTATACAGATGTGAAATTTAAAATAATCATGCTCTGTTGCTATCAATGAACACTTTGTCCAAAATTTCAATCTGCTTAAAACCATTGTAAATTTAAATTTTAGTTGGAGCTAAAATTTAAATACAATTGGTATTACATTCGTAAAAATTCGTTTAACCCTTCTCAGAAACAATGATCATTAGATATTTCAGAACCAATCAATCCGTCATTCTTCTTAGTCTTCCATTGATTGGATTATTGTTCTGGGCGATACACTTTTTTGATTCAGAAAACGCTTTTATGGTAAGAGGATTTCTATTCGAAAAACTATACAGCAGCCTAACAATCAATCCTTTATTTTCCAAAATAATAGCTTTAGTTTTCATTTGCTTTCAAGCCTATTTAATTAATCAAATTCTAATCCAATCAGAAGTTTTTTCAAAAGCCACTCATATTCCATTGCTAATTTTAATTCTATTAGCCAGCATGTTAAGTTTTCGGGGGGGGTTAGAGCCGATGTTAATGGCCAATATTTTTCTGATTATTGCCATTAGTTCAACCCTCAAGATTTATCATCAAAATTCAGCCATCAGTTTAACCTTTGATGTAGGATTTTGGATAGGAATGGCTGGATTATTTGAACCCGCTTGTCTACTTTTGGTCATTCCAGCCTTAGTTTCTATACTCATTCTTCGTGCTGCAGATTGGCGAGAATTATTTTTTCTTTTGGTAGGAGGCGCAATTCCTACCTTTTTTTTATGGGTGATTTGTTTTTCCACTGATACTGACTTGAATTTATCTTCTTATTATTTTGAGTTTGCTTTCAATCATTTTCCCTATGAAAAATCGGCACTTTTCAACTTTTTTCTAATTTTCGGCGGAATTATTCTACTCTGGAGTTTCTATTTCTATATCAAATCTCTCAGAGGATTAATCATTCGTGTGCGTAAAATGAGAATGGTGTTACTTTATTATTCATTTTCATTATTGATTATTTATGGATGGTTGTTTTTTACGCCATTTCTTCCTGCTCAAAATCAAATTTTGTTAATTCCTGGTGTAATCCTAATTTCCTATTTATTAATTCATCATCCCAAGCCGCTTTTAATAGATACTTTTATATATATGATGATTGGAATTTGGGTCACTTTTGTTTATAATTTATATTTTGGGTAATGCATTTCTCCTATTGTTAGTTTTAACTTTGTGTCATTAAAATTAAGTATATGAAATTCGGTGTTGTAGTTTTTCCAGGGTCTAATTGTGATGAGGACATGGTTTATGTTCTTCAAAACATCATGGACCAAAAAGTAGAGCGTTTATGGCATAAAGAAAAAGATTTGAAAGGATGCGATTTCATTGTCCTACCAGGAGGATTTTCTTATGGAGATTATTTGCGTTCGGGAGCCATTGCACGTTTCTCTCCAATTATGGATAAAGTAATTGCACATGCCGAAAACGGAGGATTTCTATTGGGCGTTTGCAACGGATTTCAAGTTCTTACAGAAGCAAAATTAGTTCCCGGTGCTTTATTGCATAATAACAGTCGTCAGTTTATTTGCAAAAATGTTTTTATCAAGCCTGAACAAAATGAGACGTTAATCACTGCTGGTTTAGATTTGAAAAAAGCCTATAAAATTCCGATTGCTCACGGTGAAGGAAATTTCTTTGCAGATAAAAATACTTTGGCTGAAATGAATAAAAACGGACAAATACTTTTCCGTTATTGCGATGCTGATGGAAATGTGAATGACGCATCAAATCCAAATGGTGCCATTGAAAATATTGCAGGAGTTTGTAATGCCCGTAAAAATGTTTTTGGAATGATGCCGCACCCAGAAAGAGCTGCTGATTCGGTTTTAGGAAATACCGATGGAAAAGCGATTTTTGCTTCGTTGTTGTCATTAGTTAATGCATGACGGGGAAAGCCAAATAGCGAATTAGTGAATGAGCCAATTAGAAAGAATTTAGATTAATGAAACAATTACAATAAATAAAAACACTCAACAACAAAATTCTCAAAAATTCAATTTAAAAAATAAAAATTATGATTAACAAAGTTTTTGGATTTCTATTAATTACATTGTTTCTCGCATCTTGTGGGTCTCAATTTAGCAGAAGTAAGTATGATCGCCATCTGTGGAATCGTTCACAGGGTCATACTGAAAAAACCATAAATGCTTTTTCTGATGAAGAATCTAAAACCAATACTGAAAAGTTTGTTGAAGAAAAAAAAGCTACACTTTCAACTATTGACCAAGAGAAAGCAGGAAGTATTGAAGTTAATAATTCTTCCTTAGAAGAAAAGAATATTGCTGAAGTAAAATCAGTTCAAACATCGAAAGAAAAAAAATCGGATGTTGCTTTTGCAAAAAAGAATTCTACTCCAAATAATTTCCTGAAAAAATTCAGTCCAGCTGCTGTAAAAAAATCTAAAAATAATCCAATGCAAGATGGAGATGTAGATGCGATGTGGATTGTTACATTGATTCTTTGTTTCTTGATTCCTCCATTGGGAGTTTACCTAAAAGATGGAGCAATAACTAATTTGTTTTGGCTGGTTTTGATATTATGTTTATTGGGCGGAGGGTTGGCTTTTGGTGTACCTGGATTCTTTGGGTTGTATGGAGTTGGACTTGTTCTTGCCTTATTAAGATTCTTTGATATTATTTAAAATAGAAAATAGTTAAAAAAAAAGGAGTCGTAAATGACTCCTTTTTTTATTTAAGGTAATTATCCTCGAAAAACTTCTTGTAACCCAGTTCGCGCGGATTTGCAATCCGTTCGCAGTACTTTTACGATAATTAATTTCATTAAAAAAATATATTTCCATATATATTTCTATTTTATCGAATAAGTCTGCAATCTACGTTTTGGCACGGATTACAAATCCGCGCCAACCCGTCCCTAATACCTACTTCAAATAATTATCCTCGAAAAACTTTTTATAATCCGCCACCTTTTTCTCAATGAAAAACGATGCATAATTCTTATTGCTAATAATAAAGAATTCCATTTTAGAATTATACTTTTTAACTTTAGAAACATCAAACTTGAAGGCGGTGAAATAATCCATCGCTTTTTGTTTGTTTTCAAAACTTTTTACGATGACCAATTGATTTTCTAAATCCAAGAAATTATTAGAAACCTTCAATCCATCGTTACCAAAAAGTTGCGTATTGAAATCACTGAAATCAGATTTCACTTCATTCACCGCTCCTGCACCCTGCGGTAAAATCATCACAAAATAATGCTCTGCATTCTTCTCAAAAATATACGTGCTCAATCCCGATTTAGCATCTTCCATTGATTTTCTATTGCGTAAAAAATCCAATATCAAAGCCGCTTCTTTTCCTACTTCATGCACCGGATAACGAGCCACCACATCACTCAAGGCTTTATCCATTTCTTCTAAATTCTTCAATTCTCCATAGCAAAGCGCTTTTAGAAAAAGATAGTTGGGTAAAAACTGATTGGTTTTTTCATTGGCCATCACCGTAGAAATCTTTTCTAATACTTCAACATATTTCCTCTTCAAAAAATCCGCATAAACCAACATAAATGCTGTTTCATCTTTCGATTTATTTAATTCACTTTTTTGCGCGTAATTTGGATCCTCAATGATGTATCGGTATTCGCTATCTGGACAATCTTGAAAAATGTGATTCTTGGCATCGGTGGATTCGGCATTTCCATTTCCTAATAAATAAATCTGATAAAAAGAAGGACAAACTTCTGGTCCTTCCGAATATCTTTTTACTAATTCTTTGAAATTAGCAAGCGCCAATGCATCTTCATTGAAGTTAGATTTATACAATACAGCTGAGTTATATAAAGCCGCACGTAATTTTTTATGAGAGGCTGCTCTCGCTTCATCAGTCACCGGAATTTTCTTCAAATAATCGGCTCTATTTCTGCTTCCCGTATTGGAAGTAAGTAATGAATCTTCTCCAAAACCGTTTCCATCTTCTAAAATCTGAGTTTTGTTCATTCTTCGCCAATTATCTTCATTCTTACGAGTTCCCCATTTCTTTTTAAATTCTGCTTGTCCTTGAGCCATTGCTGCTGGATTATAAAAATACCAACCTCCAGGAACACCTTCTGATGGGTCAGGAATTTTTGCTTTTTTAGCTTCTTCTTCTAATCGCTTTTGCTCTTCATCCTCATTTTGCTTACGAATAATGTCATCCAATCGTCTTTCTAATTTACTTGGATCAAGCGTTCCTAATTTCAATAAACTATCCTGCAAATGATATTCGGTTAAATTATTTACCAAATCCGTTAAGCTTTCGCTCTTCAATTTAATGTCGATGTATTTAGGATACGTTTGCGGAAGAAAAGCTACGGCACTATCATAATATGTTTTAGAAGGAACAAAATCGCGATCTATAAAATAGATATCCGCCAACTTTAAATAAGATCTTCCTTTTTGTCTGTCGTTAGTGATACTTGCATTTACACTTTGTTTAAAATTTTGTATCCCTTTATCTTTTTTTCCATCTTTCATTTCCAATTCTCCCAATGCAAAATAAATCTGATCAAAGAAATCTTTATTCTTTTCATCCTTGAGCATTTTTAATAATTGCATTTTGATAGAACGAGCATCTCCACCTTGATAAATTAAGGCGCGATTGATGGTGGCATAAAATTCCATCTCGAAAGTGGGGTTCAATTTTAATACTTCAGAATAAAAAACAGTAGCTGAACCATAATCCATTTTCTTTTCATACACCTGCGCAAGAATAAAAGTCAACCTTGCTCTATCGCGTTTTTTCTTGGTGTTTTTTATAGCGAGTTTCAAATAATCAATCGCCTTGTCATATTTCTCCTGACGTAAATACATATCTGCTTCAGCCGAATATAATTCATCTTTTAATTCCGTTGGGAAAGGCGGTTCTACTTGCGGCTTTTCCTTTTTCTTTTTTTTGCTTGATGATTTTATTTTGCTATTCCCTTTTTTACTTTTTGATTTCTTTTCACTTTCCTTCTTGCCCTTTTTCGTGTCCTCATCCTCCTTCATCTTCTCTTCCAACTTCATAAAAATTTCATCTGCCTTCAAATAATCTTTTACTTCCAAATACGATTTTGCCTTCCAGATCAAGGCATCGTATTTACGAATATCATATTTATACGCTTTGGTAATGTAATCGAACTTTTCAATAGCAGGCGAATATTCTCGTTTATAAAAATAAGCTTGGCCCATGACCAACCAATTTTCATCAATCCATTTGCACCACTCTTCTGATTTACCTTTTGATTTGGCAGGATTGGGCATCGAATGGCGATTAATTACTCTTTCTGTTTTTTCCACCGCATCATTCATCGGTTTATAAATAGTGGCCACATCCATATCCTCTGGAAAAATATAGACTGGGAGAATTTTCGTATAATCTTCTTTGAAAGCCGTTCGATAAGTCGTCAAAGATTCCTTAATCAATTCACGAGCATTAAAATACCCGTTATAATGCGCAGTCATATTGTGGTAACCGCGATTCAAAAAGGCATTTTTCTCGGTAGAACAAGCTCCTAGAATAAATGTAAAAATGAGAATGGTATGTAAAAATCTTGTTTTCAAAACATCAATAACCCTCTAATAACTCAGGGAGGGCAAAAATATTTTATTTTTTGGTAAAAACACCTTAAAAAATTGAATTAATACCAAGTATAAAGTAATTCCTTTACATTTTTACGATATTTGTAACAAGGTAAAACCCAATTTTAGAATGAAATTCTGGCGAAAAAAGCAAGAAACCAATAAGGAGAAAGAAAAACTCATTCACCGTCTGAGAGCTAAATTCAGATTGGTGATTATGAATGATTCTACTTTTGAAGAACGTTTTTCATTGATGCTTTCTCCAATGAATATCTTCATTTGGTTTGGAACATTTATCATTGTATT
>CAMBFX010000026.1 GCA_945865695.1 Chryseobacterium gleum
GATAAAGATTGAATGGCTTTCGTTAAATTAGTATCTGGTAAAATAGAAGAGCGAATAATTGTTTTTGCACCATTCCCACCTATTTTATAAAGTGGTTGAAGATATTTTTCGGTCAAAATATTTACTTCCGTAGAAAGATAATGATTCCATTTTTCACGTATGGTTAATATTCCAATTCGTATTTCGGCCACAGATTTTGTTAATGTTAGTGGACGAAGGGAAGACCATTCTGAGAAATCTTTGAGTATAAATTCCATATTATACAAACTTACCAATAAAGGTTTTATTATTAGAAATATTAATCACAAAAAAACCCAAGCCATTAAGACTCGGGTTCTGAATATTTAACTGTAAAGGATTATTTCTTGAACTTATCGTAACGTGTTTTG
Source organism: Chryseobacterium gleum (assembly GCA_945865695.1). Lineage (GTDB taxonomy): Bacteria > Bacteroidota > Bacteroidia > Flavobacteriales_D > UBA2798 > CAMBFX01. The sequence goes on from CAMBFX010000026.1 coordinate 390, forward strand.
AATTTATCGATACGTCCTGCTGTATCTACTAATTTCACCTTACCAGTAAAATAAGGGTGAGAAGTGTTAGAAATCTCTAATTTAATCACTGGATACTCCTGACCTTCATAGGTAATAGTTTCATTTGAGTTAGCACATGATTTAGTCACAAACATCTCGTTATTCGACATGTCTTTGAATACAACTAATCTGTAATTTTCTGGGTGGATTCCGTCTTTCATAATATTCTTCGTTTTTATTCGGGTTGCAAATGTAAGAAAAGATTTTGGAAAGTGAAATGGGAAACTCGCTTTAATTTTTACTACTGAAAATCAGTCACTTAGTTAAGTGTATTGTGGTATATTTCTTAGTTAATATGCTATATCCAATCCTTCAAAATAAAAGTATTTAGTTTTATTGTTTTCAAGTTCAAATCGAAAGGTTCTTTGGTATTTTAAAGCATACAAGTAAATATTGGCTGTTTGGTAGGGATAATCACTTTTTCCAATTTTAATCATTAGATCTACAATATTTATATCCAATTTAAAATTCATCAATAAATCCATTTCTTTAAATGTAATTTTACCAGATACGCATTTAACCAAATTATTTTCTACTTTCCTGTCAAAACGCAATTCTGATTTACCCCATTTTAGTATTGGAAAATAATATAAATCACTACCGGCAACTTTTATTTCTTCTTTTTCTGTAAAATTAATTTTGTTATTGGTTAAGGTCGCTTTTATAGAATTTAAGTCACCTAATGACTGGAAAATATTTTTAGGTACTGAATCTTTTCTTAAATGGTAATCGATACATATAATTTTATTAGCCGTATCATAATAGCTCATTTTTCCATCTGGTAAACCCTCTAAATATTTACCAGTTTCTCTAAATGTTCCATTTTCATTATAACTGACCCAATCCCCATTGCGCTTTCCATCTTTCAATTCATACTCCGCACTTTTCGTACAATCAGAATTGTAAACGATTTTCCTGTAAATATCTCCATCTCTGTAAAAAATTTCTTCCCAACAACCGCCATCTTCTTGTTTGAAAATCCAATGTTCTTCGTTTCCCTTGGTGATTTTTTCTACTCGGATGTTTCCATTTTCGTAATATTCGTTGGGGTCTTTTTTTGTTTTTGAGCTTTGCTCAAGAGAAAGTTCGGGTTGAGTGTTTTGAGTTTCGGGTTGGTGATTGGAGCAGCTGAAAAATGAAATAATAAAAAGTAAATAGAATAGATTTTTCATTTTTTAAATGGGTTTTTATAATCAAATATAAATTAAAAAACTCTCACATTTCTGCAAGAGTTTAAAATTAGATGCTTCCCTGAAATGAATTCAGGGCAAGCTCTCAGCATGACAAAAACACAACGCTTTTTTGAATACAAAATGTAATTCTTTTAAACGTATTGGTCTTTCATTGGCTAATTCGCTCATTGGCTAATTAAAAATCAATTCCCTGTAATCTTAAACTCCGTTCTTCTATTCTGTTGTTTTCCTTCTGCACTTCCATTAGAAGCAATAGGTTTAGTAGATCCGTATCCTGCTGATGTCAATCTATCTTTAGTAATTCCTTTTCCTGTAATATAAGTTACAACGGCCGCAGCACGATCTTGCGATAATTTTTGATTCATACTTTCACTTCCTACATTATCCGTATGTCCGCCAATTTCTACTTTCAAACCTGGTACATCTTTCATCAATTTCACTAAGCGATCTAACTCTGCATTAGATTCTGCCGTTAAGATAGAACTTCCTGTTGCGAAGAAAACATTTCGTAACTCTATACTACTTCCAATGGCAATTTTTCTCAATTCAATTACTTTATCTACTAAATTATATTCGCTGTTGGCAGGAATATCGAAATTCTCTGAGTGAAAAAGATATCCATCAGCTTTTACTGCAATACCATAATTTTTTCCACTACTCAATGATAACATGAATTTTCCAGTGGCAGAATTCGACTTAGGTGAACTACTTAATTTCGCTGTTGTATTATCTGTGATTTCAATAGTTGATTCTACTGGTTTTTTTGTCAATGCATCAATCGTCATTCCTTTGAAAACAGTAAAAGCTTTTTTATCCACAGTAACACTAGCTTCAATTTGATTATCGGCAATCGGACTGGTTAATCCAGCCAACATATAATCTTCTGTATCTACTAAAAGTTTTTTCTCAGGCCCCCAGAAAGTCACTTTGTAAATATCCATTCCACCTTTTCCTCCTGGACGATTAGAAGCGATATACGCGAATCTTCCATTGGCAGTTGAAGCAAAAAACATATCGTCATAAGGCGTATTGATTGGATAACCCATGTTCTCTGGTTTCGTCCAAGCATTTCCTACTTTTTTAGAAACAAAAATATCATAGCCACCCATTCCATCATGCCCTTGTGAACATAAATACATGGTTTCGCCATCTGGGTGCATATAAACAGATCCTTCACTAAAACGAGAATTACACATTCCTGCAGAAACAGGAGTTCCGTATTTATGTGCGGCACGATCAATTACTCCGCTAAACATAATGTCCGTTCCGTTTTCTTCATTGGAGGTTTTGTTGGTGATGAAATAAATTTTTACATCGTCAAAATCATAAGATGCATAAAGTTGCTCAAACTCATTATTGATATTTGGAGAAATATTATCTGGAGAAGTCCAATTAGCACCACTTAATTTCGATTCATAAATATCCATATGTCCGCCATTATCGGTGTACATCAATAATTTTTGTCCTGTATACGACAATGCGGAAGCTACATCATCTTTATTAGGTGTATTTATCGAACCATTTAGTTTTGCAGGATTTTTCCATTTTCCTTTGGTATATTCTGACCAATAAATTTCTGCATCATAATCTCCGGTTGCTTGAAATGTATTTCCGTTTTCTCTTCGAGAAGTTAAAACAATTTCTGATCCATCTGTGGTGATACAGGGAGAAAAATCATCATATTCTGAATTTAAATCAGAAATAATATCCACCCAAGCGCGAACAGGTTTTGCTTGCATATCTTTCGCCATTTTACATTCTTTTTTCATCTTGTCAACGAACTTCACATAATCTTCGGCCTTACGAGTGGTTTCGAAATTCTGATAATATTTCAAAGCTTGATCATATTGTCCATCGAGGTGATAAACCATTCCGAGAAACAAATCCATTTTTTTATCACATTCCGGATCGAGTTTATTTGCCTTATCAACATAAGTTTTTGCTTTTGATTTATCATTGGTGTAGATATAACAATTTCCAATTTTAAAATTCAAATCTGCATTCTCAGGATTAAAATTTTGTGCTTTTAAATAAAAGGTCAAAGCAGTTTTGAAATGGATAGAACCATCTTTAGTTTCCAGTACTTTTTCATTTCCTAGTTTCAAATGTTCATCACCCGATTTGATATTTTCTTTCGCCTTTTTCAAATCTTCTTTTTTGTCTTTGAAATTAGCGTCTTTGAATTCAATGTTTTGTGCATTCACGAAGGAAATGCTTGCAATAAATGTGAGTATGTATATTAATTTTTTCATAATGTTTTTGTTTTTCATTGGCTTATTCGCTAATTGGCTCATTCGCTAATTGTTTTACTCGATACAACTATTCGTTAAATATTTCTTCCCTAAATCGGCACCAAGTTCTCTTGCTTTTTTCCAATCAGCACAAGCACCAGCTTCATCACGTAACATTTCTTTTGCAGTTCCGCGATTTACATAAGCATTGGCATATTCTGCATCCAGTTTGATTGCTTTATCCAAATCTTCTAAAGCACCTTTAGCATCGTCTTTTTTGATTTTTGTGCTTGCGCGATTATTATAGGCTGGAGCATAATCCTTATTAATTTCAATTGTTTTATTGAAATCTTTTAATGCTTCATCGTATTTTAACTGATCATAAAAAACAGTTCCACGATTATTATAGGCAAGATAAAAATTTGCATCTAAACTTATTGCTCTATTATAGGATGAAATTGCACCACCTGTATCTTTATTTAATTTTTTTGCAGTTCCTAAATTATTTAAAACAAGCGCAGAATTAGGATTGTGTTTTGCAGCAGCTTCATAATCGGCTATTGCTTTTGTATAGTCATTTTGCATTCTATAACAACTTCCTCTATCATTATAAGCAAAAGCGAAATCGGCTTTCAACGCGATGGCTTTTGTAAATTGATCGATTGCTTTTTTATAATCATTCATTAAAAAATAAACCACACCTAAATTGTACAAGGCATTTTCATTTTTCGGAGTGAGTTTCGTGCATTCAATCAAATCTAATTCTGCTTTGGTATAATCTTTTTGATCTTGATAAGCACGTGAACGGTTGAAATACGCTTTTCCGTTTTTAGAATCCAATGATAAAAGCTTGGTGAAAGATTCAGAAGCTTCTTTGTATTTTTTTGCAGAAAGTTCTGCTTGTCCTTTATTATACCATGCTTCTTTAAATTCGGGAGCAATTCTGAGTGCTATGGTATAACTTACTATTGCATCATTGTATTTTTTTTGTCCGTATGCACTATTACCCGCATTGTAAGCTTCTTGAAATTCGGTTGTCATAGCAGATAAAGCATTGACAGCATCTATCGAATCTTTGTATTGACGTTCTCGAGGGGTGAGATCATCTGGTTGTGCCCAACAAATAGCAGGGAATAAAAAAGCCGCCAATAGCAGCAAAAAAAGTTTCTTCATAATATAAGATTAATTGCAGGTTATTAGACTAAAAATAGGGAGGAGGAAGTGAGCAGAGAAATGTATTTTTCAACAGAGTGTTGATAAGTGAATAAAACTCAAATTACATTTCCAAAATAAATCACATTTATTGGATAATAAGTCCTATATAAAACTCTCGGTTATTATTTTTGACGAAGCATTAATTGAAATGGAAGAATTCAAAACTTAATTAATACCTAAACTTAGCATTGAAACTCGACATAGAAACATCCATTATCCTTCGCATACGGTTTCCAAAAACTTCGGCAGCAATACCGAATCCAATGGATAATATTAAGGTTCCGCTTCCCGCTTGAAAATAGGATTTACGACCTGTTTCTAAATATTTATACCATAAAATAAAGTGGCTCCCACTGCGCCCCAGCCAACTAATCTAGATGTGTTTCTTCGCTTGAATTGCAACAAAGCATGGTCGTATAAGGTTAATGAAATTGTATCACGTTTTATTACATCTCTAACGTAATTTTCTAAATTGTATCCTTTGAATCGAACTTTGTAAGTATCATTTAAAATTATACTTCTCGGTTTTGGTTTTGAAACATTCATTCTTGATCTTCCATATTGATCTACTGTTCTAGTGGCGGTAATTCGATAATGTACTTCCATTCGGTTTACAGAATCAAGAGGAAGAAAAGCAGAGACGAAACGTCTATTATCGTTGATAAGTTGTGCTTCGGAAACGAATGGAATTAGGAGTAGAACAAGAAAAAAGTAAGTCTGTTTCATGTTTGTAAATATACAAAACATAAAAAGTAAACCGCCTACCTAATACAAACAAAATTAAGCAGATGGTCATTATGCAAGAAAAACCTAAAATATTTTAAGTGAAATATTATCTTTTTGAATGTTTCTTATAAACTTTATAAGTAGGACAAGTTTCAAGGCTTGCTCAAGAAGCAAATAAAAATGAAGAGATAGCTAATAATTTTCATTCAATTAACTTTTCAACTTTTTCAGAAATTTCTTTTTAGAAAAAGTCTTATAAGACTTAATGTCTTTTTCCGCTTGTAAAGCTCTATTTGTAATTTCTTTTAAAGAACGGGATCTAAAGCTGCTTTATCTAATTTTGTTTCTCAAAAAACTTCTCATTGAAATTCACCAGATAAATTTTCTGTTTCGCTCTTGTAATAGCGGTATACAACCATCGTAAAAATTCCACATCCAACATTTCTTCTTTTAAAAATCCTTGGTCGATAAATACTGCATCCCATTGTCCGCCTTGGGCTTTGTGACAAGTAATTGCATAAGCGAATTTCACTTGCAAAGCATTGTAACAAGGGTCCACTTTTATTTTTTCTGCTCTTATTTTTTTCGAGCTTTCATTTGAATAATCCATCGAAATAGATTGATATAATTCTTTCATTTTACCCGAAGCTAAACCTGGGCCATCACTATCTATAGAATCTAAAATGATTCTTGCCTCAATAGTAGGCGAATTAGGTTGGTCAATCATTCTTAAGTTCACATCTGCAAATCGACAATTATGAAGTTCAGGCCGAGCTTTTATTTTTAATATTTCTACTGTTTCTCCATTGGCAATAAATCCATCACTTCCTTCTAAATCTTTCAACCAAAAATAATTATTTCGCACCACCATCATTCTATCGCCCGCTTCCAATTCTGATTCTCTCCATAATAAACGATTTCTGATTTGCACATTAAATTGATAGGCTCTTTTATTGGATCGAGAAATCAAACTCACATTTTCCTCTCCATAATCTTTCCACATGCGTTGCATTTCATCCTCGAGTTCCATTCCGTCAATTCTCAATATATCGTTGAACCCGTCTATCTTAAACTGCGGCCATCCGGCATTTTCTTGAGCAATCATCAAACGTAATCGAGTAGCATTAAATAATATTCCCGATTCAGCTGCTTGCCTCACTACTTCCGTTAATTCAAATTGGCCAGATGGTTTTTCATACGAATACTTTATATTTTCTAAATCCAAGGCAGGACTCACCGATAAGCCAACAGGTGGTAATTGGGCGGTATCTCCCACTAAAATCAATTTACAATTTCTGCCCGAAAAAACATATTCAAACAGGTCGTCCAGCAAAGATTTCGATTCAAAATCACTCATCAAAAGACCCGCTTCGTTGCCAATCATCGAAGCTTCATCCACAATAAATAAGGAGTCGGTATGCAGATTAACATTCCTTTCGAACCAGATTTGGCCGTTATTTCCCTTTTTGGTCAAATATATTTTTCGGTGAATAGTGGAAGCAGGCTTGCCGGAATATGAGCTCATCACTTTGGCAGCTCTTCCTGTAGGAGCAAGGAGCACTGTTTTCCATTTTAACCTCTTTGAAGACTTTACTAAGTTGGAAATCATAGTAGTTTTGCCCGTTCCAGCATAACCTTTTAAAATATAAACGGCAGGTTGGGGCCAAGCAATAAAAGCCGAAAGTTTCTCCGTTAACTTGGATTGACCCTCCGTTGGCTCAAATTCCATGGTGTCGCACAATATTTTATGAACATCCTGTGTTTTCAGAAAGGCAAGGGTTTTAGGGTAAATGTTAACAAAAAATACTCCGAAAGCTAAAGATTAATTTCTGATGCTGATATAAAAAAATGTTTAGTTTTGTGTCACACTGAAAAATAAGAAACAACTATGAGTTTTTTTGACAATCTAACAAGCAACTTCAATCGTTATCTGATTCCGGCAATTTTAACTTTTTTCGGAATTATGATTACTATGTTCGGAACTACTGCTGATGCAGAAACTGGCGACAAGCAAAATACCTGGTTTTTGCTAGGAGGTCTTGTTTTAATTATATCGGGTGTTCTCTCGATACTTTATGTGGCAGATATTATTTCAAAACCGGTAAATCTGGTTTTAACTTATGTGGTGATGCCAATTACCATTGCTATTTTTAGCTATTACAATTATCAATCTGTGAAAATAGAACTTGATTTCACAGCTAGAAAAGAAATCATCAAAACAGAAATCAAACAACGATTAATTGATATTCGAGATGCACAAGTGGAATTCCGTTTAGTGTATGGTAAGTATGCTAAAGACATGAATGAATTAAAAGGATTTGTTCAAAATGGAAAAGCAATGAGCATCATCAAAGAAGGTTCTATTCCTGATGAAATCCGGCCTGAATGGGTAGATTCATTGCGTAAATGGGATCCTGTGAAATATAAGGATACTCCTGAAAAATTAACTGAAGTAGAAGGAGTTCGTTTAGGAATTATTAAGCGTGATACAACTTATGATCCCGTTGTAAATAAGATTTTCTTAAACGAGAAAAAAGCTTCTAAAAGAATTTCACGTTATCCTTTTTCAATAGATTCATTAGATATTGCCCCTTTTACTGGTGGAAAAAAGAAAATCGTTTTTAAAGCATCAACCGTTACCAAAAATGGTGTTGAATTACCTGTTTTTGAAGCAAAATGGTATTTACAGAATTCTCGTTTGAACGAAGGAAAATACGATACTTTGAAAGTAGGCTCATTAAAAGAACCGACTACTAATGGTAACTGGGACGAATAAAAAAGAATTTTCTCACAGCAATTTTAATTCGGCTGAAACATTAAATTATCACCTGTCTATTGAGACGGGTGATAATTTTTTATGCTGTGCCGTTCATGATGCAAAATCGGGTAATTTATTGGCTGTAGAATCTGAAAAACCAGCTTATATGGATAATGGATTTCAATCAGTAAGTTGCGCTGTGGTGAACCTATTTTTCACGCTTGTTCCAAATGATATTTATGAAAGCAATGAGCTTAGTTCTTATTTAAATTTGAACGTTCAATTGCCTTCAGAATACAATATCCATTCTCATTTGATTCCCTCTTTAAATGCTTGGTGCGTTTATGCTATTGATAAAAATTTTGAAGATAAACTAGAAAAGAAATACCCTTCGGTTATTCATCGACATGTAGTTTCAACTTCCATAGAATCAATTTTCCCGAAGTTAAATTCCAATTCTTATTCGGCTTGGTTAATTGTTTTTCAAGATATTTTTGTTCAGGTTATTGCTGATCATGGAAAAATAAAATTTTGTAATCTTTTTAATTGGAAAGTTCACGAGGATTTAGCTTACTATTTTCAATTTGCTTTAGAGCAATTAAATATTCCAGTTCAAGATTGTGATTTGAATATCTCAGGACCACTCTCTAATAAAGTGATGGAAGATTACCTTAAGAAATTTTTTCGGGTGTCAAATCCAGAAAAAGACGAAATACAAAAACGTTTTTATACTTTAATACATCAACAAGCTTGCGTATAGTTGGCGGATACCTCAAAGGAAGAACCCTGAAACCGAAAGGTAAAATTTCTGCACGTCCAACTACCGATTTTGCCAAAGAAGCTTTGTTTAATATTCTCGAAAATCGATTGGATTTAACCGATTTGAAAGTATTGGAACTTTTCGCGGGAACTGGAAATATTACCATGGAATTCATTTCTCGAGGTGTAGGTTCTGTAACTGCGGTAGAACAAAATTCAGAGTGTCTCACTTGTATTAGAAGTTTTGCCACAGAAATGAAGGCAAAAAATGTGACCACTATTAAATCTGAAGTATTTAAATGGTTGAAGCGACCAACAGATAAAGGCTTTGATTTGGTTTTTTGTGATCCTCCTTATGATTTGAAAGAATTAAATATTTTGCATCAAAGTATCTTTGAATCAGGGGTTTTAAATGAAAACAACTTGGTGATTGTAGAACATGGCAGGGAAATTGATTTCTCAACATATCCTTTTTTCGTTTTTCATCGTAAATACGGAAATGTGAATTTTAGCTTTTTTGAATTTATAAAAACAGAATGAGTAAAGTAGCGGTTTTTCCAGGATCATTTGATCCCATCACACGCGGACATGTTTCAGTTTTGAATCGTGCCTTATCTTTATTTGATAAAATTATTGTGGCCATTGGCGTAAATTCAGGTAAACAATCCATGTTTTCGAAAGAACAAAGAATGGAATGGATCAAAGAAATTTACAAAGGAAATCCGAAAATTGAAGTGGTCACTTATGAAGGATTGACAGTAGATTTATGTGAGAAACATGAATCAAAATTTATTCTTAGAGGTTTACGTTCAACATTAGATTTTGAGTATGAAAGATCAATTGCGCACATGAATAAAACTATGGTCAATGATATTGAAACTATTTTCATTTTAACAGAACAAGAATATTCGGCTATAAATTCAAGTATAGTTAGAGAAATTATAAAGAACGGGGGAGACGTGAAGGCATTTTTACCTGAATCAATAAATTTATAGTATGCAACGCATCATTTGTTTTTGGGCATTGCTTTTAGCAATGAATAATTCCTTTGCCGAAAAAGTAACGATTTTAGGTGTAGCTTCTGGCTATGAAGGGAAATCTGTTTCTATTATTACTTTCAAAGATTTTTTATCAATGGCGCGACAAGTCATTGCAAAAACTTCTGTTGAAAAAGATGGAAAGTTTATGATTTCGGCAGAAATCGAAAAAATTGAATATGCACTAGTAAAAATTGGAAGTGTGAGTTCTATTATTTATTTGCAGCCAGGGGGAAATTATTCTATTTCATTTCCTTTACCTGATGTTAATACTGCGCGATCACTAGATGAAACTAAAGTAGAAATGTATTTCGATTCGATTGCCGAATATGATATTAATAATCTTATCATCGATTTTGATTATCGATATGATTATTTTGTTTCTAAAAACATGTTGATTCTTCATAAGCCTGAATTCAAATTGCATCTAGATACCTTCAAACAAAAAATCACTCGAGTTTACAAAGAAATTAATGTGCCTTTTTTTATCGATTATGTCTATTATTCAACAGCTATGTTAGAGTTGATGGGTGATATGGAGAATGGCCAAATGATGGCGAAAGCATCTGTTTACGAGCAATACATTCGTGGTAGAAAAATAGAATATCAGCATGATAAATACATGCAATTATTCAATGAGTTTTACTCAGAACCTTTGTCCAATTTATCCCCTGAAATAAATGAAAATATTTTGGTGGCAGTAAATGAAAAGGCGAGTATGAAATTACTTTTTAGTGCTATCGAAAAAAATAGTTTTACCAGTAATCAAAATGTGAGAGAGTTAATCCTCATTAAGGGATTGATGGAAAATTATTACAATAAAGAATTTGATCCGAAAAATGTACTGGTGATTTTGGATTCAATTGCTAATCATGGAATCAGCGATGAGAATAAAAAAGTAGCTGCTTCCGTTTATAAAAAACTGACTTCTCTTAATAATGAATTTGATGCTCCCGATTTTAAATTAACTACATTAAAGGGAGATACCATTTCACTTTCTCAGTTTAAAGGCAAGTTTGTTTATTTAAGTTTTTGGACCACTTGGAATACCACCAGTGTTTCAGAATTGAAATTATATCCTGGTTATCGCACAAGATACAAAGATGAGAAGAGAGGTATTGATCCAATTGTTTATATCAGTGTGAATATGGATGAGAAAAAAAGTGATTTTGTTGATTTTATGAAAAAGCACCCCGAATATGATTGGTATTTTTTAGATGGCCATTCGGATAATGAAATTCTAGATTTGTATCAAATAAAATCTTTGCCAGCTTATTATTTAATAGATGAAGAAGGCAAATTTCGACAAGCGCCAGCATTGCGACCATCACCTAATGGAACATTCAAATCTATTGACGAAACATTTCATAATATTTTTTGGAATAAGAAACGAAAGTAACTTTGATGAAATGCTTTATTCAAAAAACAGGACAGATTTCGAATGTTGAATTTCAAATTTATTTACTCCCACCTTAATTAATAAGTTGGTATTTAAAAAATACTAGGCCAATGAATTTTATTTGAAGTAATTATATTGATTCGTTGATTGAAATCCGAAATTCAAAATTCTTTAAGAACATCCTCTATCGATCCATAAGTATTCTTCATAATTTCCGGAAAATCATTTTTCGATTTCCAAACTACATCTGTAATACCTTCTTCGAGTTGAGGTTTTAAATTATTTGTATTTTTTACCTTCATCAAAAACCAGGCGGTGGTTTTAATCGCTAAGGAGTTATCGAATGGATAAGTATGGTAGGTGTTTATAATTTTTGACTCTATAGAATGCCCAACTAAGCCACATTCTTCATTTACTTCTCGAAGTGCTGCCGTTTCTTCATCTTCGTTTCCATCAATTTTTCCTTTGGGAAGATCCCATTTCTTATTCCTGAAAATAAATAGCATTTCTTTTTTTTCATTGAAAACTAGTCCTCCTGCAGCTTTAACCGGAACATAATCTTCAAAAAAGTATTTCCAGAGTAGCTCTATGTCAGTATTTCGAGCGACGAGTGTTTTTGTGCCATTTGCCAAAATATGCCTATGTATAATTTTTTTAGCATCCGATTTTGATTCACAATTAATATCAACAAAAGGGTTTTTTATGTTGATAGTTTCATTGGCAGAAGCCAGAAAAACAGGGAAGTTGTTGATGAAAACTTTATACATTTGCACACTATGTCAGTTAAAAACGATTCAGCCCTAAAAGTAGCAGAATTTCTATTACAAATTAAAGCGGTAAAATTACAACCTACAAATCCATTTACTTGGGCTTCGGGTTTAAGATCTCCTATTTATTGTGATAATCGGATTACTTTGTCTTTTCCCAATGTAAGAACCTATATTCGCCAACAACTATCTAATTTGGTAAGTGAAAATTTCCCGAAACCCGATGCTATCGTGGGAGTTGCAACTGGAGGAATTGCTCAAGGAGCGTTGGTTGCCCAAGAGTTGGGGTTGCCATTTGCTTATGTTCGTTCGGAAGCAAAAGCTCATGGAATGAAAAATTTGATTGAAGGCCATCTGGAAAAAGGACAAACAGTGGTGGTGGTAGAAGATTTAGTTTCTACTGGAAAAAGTAGTTTAGCTGCTGTGGATGCTTTATTAGAAGCAGGAATTAATGTAAAAGGAATGGTGGCTATTTTTTCTTATGGATTTAGTGAGGCAAAGGATGTATTTGATAAAAAAGGAATCAAATTAATTACGCTCACAGATTACACTATTTTAGTAGAGCAAGCTTTGAAATCAGAATACATTAAAAAGCAAGATGTAGAAACGCTAAAAAAATGGTGTGAAAATCCAAAAGAGTGGAGTAATAATATTCTAATTTAATTATGGTACGAATAGAAAGTAACAATGTGAAAGTTAATGGCCCTTTGAATGAAGTGGTAGCTTTCTTAACGGACATGAATAATTTCATTCAATTACTCCCAAAAGATAAAATTTCTGATTGGAAATCAACTGAAAAAGATTGCTCTTTTAAAGTCCAAGGCGGAATAAAAATCCCTTTGATTTATGATTCTGTTGATGCTCAATCAAAGATTCATATTCTTTCTGGAGAAGGCGCTCCTTTTCCGTTTACACTCGATATTCACATGAAAGAAATAGATGGAATGGTAGAAGGATTTATTGAATTTAATGGCGAAATGAACATGTTTGTGAAAATGGTGGCGGAGAAACCATTGACTAGCCTTTTCAATTATATAAGCGATCAACTAATTAAAGTTCGCGAACAAAAATAATTTCCTTCAAATCAGCAGAGATTCGCTGATCATTTTTTTTAATTAATTGTAATTTGCCATTTAAATCTACTCCGGTAATTCTCGCTTCAATAACTTCATGAGTATACTTGAATTTCTTCCATTCATTAAGTTGATATAATTCCCGTTGATAAGATTCATTAATTCTATTCAATTGAGCCGATTTAAGCAATGAATAATATTGATTAATATTTATGCATAATTCTTCGAAAACAAGTTCAATTTCTGTTTCCTTTTGGGTGATATTTATGAATGAAATTGCATTAAATTCGGGCGAGAATTCAGATTGATTAATATTTATTCCAATTCCAATAATAGATTGTCTTAATTTCGAATTTTGAATAGAGTTTTCTATTAATATTCCGCTTATTTTGTAATTATTTACATAAATATCATTTGGCCATTTTATTTTAATTTCAGACGGTTCTGGTAAAAATTTTTGAAGTGTCTTTAAAACAGATAAGGCTACTATTTTACTTAATAAAAACTGGTCGGATACTAACAGAAAATCCGGATAAATTAGGAAGGAAACCATTAAGTTTTTTCCTGCTTCCGATTTCCAAATAGTGCCTTTTTGGCCTCTACCTTGAGTTTGTTCAATAGCTAAAACAGCAATTCCCTCCTCTAAATTATTTTTTAAAGAAAGCTCTGAAAGGTATTCATTTGTTGAATGGACCGATTCTAATCGAATTACATTTTTTCCAATTATAGAGGAAGAATCGGTAAATCCAGACATAATTTATCTTTTTCTTATGTAAAAATACTGGATTTTGATAGATAATAAATCTTTTACTTCGAATTAAAATAGAATATACCCAGAATAGACTTATTTTTAATAAAGTTTTCATTGGGAAAATATCCCGATAACCCAAAAATTTGTGTAGGTTTGTTGCCTTAATAAAAAATAATGGCGAAGAAAACACCTCATCGAGTGCCTCAGGTACTTAAAAAAAAGAATAAAGAGAATACTGAATCATTATTGGAAGCAATAATTAACGGTGTAAGAGAGAAAAAAGGTAAAATGATTAGAAAATTTGATCTTACAGGATTGAATTATGCTTCTACAGATTATTTCATTATCTGTCATGGAGACTCCACTCGTCAAGCGGTGGCAATAGCCGATTCAATTGAATATGAAGTAACAAAAGCTACTGGTGAAAAACCTTGGCATGTAGAAGGTTTACAAAACGCTCAATGGGTTTTAATGGATTATGTAAATGTGGTGGTTCATGTTTTCTTTAAGGAAGCGCGTGATTTTTATGATATTGAGAATCTTTGGGCAGATGCCGCCATTACAGAAATTGATGAAGAAGAAATTATTGTAAAAGCTACAATAAAAAAGACGGTTAAAGCGTCAGTAAAGAAAGCTGCTCCCAAAAAAGCTGTGGCAAAAGCTCCAGTAAAAGCCAAAACTCCAGTTGCAAAAGCTAAAAAGTTAGTAGCCAAACCAAAGAAAAAATAACATGTCGGAAAATAAAGGTCAGAAAAGAAAATCAGGTAAAGCTCCTCAATTCAATTTTTATTGGATTTACGCTATCATTTTTATTTTATTAATATCCATTAATCTTTTTAGTTGGACGCCTAGCGCAAAAGATACTAGTTATGAAGAATTCAAAGAATTAGTAGAAAAAGGTTACGTAGATAATGTAATCATTATTGAAAATGAAAGATCAGCAGAAGTTTTCCTGAATAAAAAAGGTCTTAAAAATTACAAAGATAAAGAAGGAAATAAATTAAAGGATGAAGCTGGCCCACACTTAAAATTCAATACTGGCCCTGCAGATGAATTTACCAAAGAAATAAAAATTCTTCATTTAGCTCGTGAAAATAGAATTAAGCAAGAAGGTAAAGTGGTAGGAAATAACTTCAAATACAAATTTGAAATTCGTGAAAACTGGACAAGAGATATTTTAGGATATCTTATTCCGTTCGTTATTATCATTGCCATTTGGATTTTCATCATGCGCAGAGTTTCTGGTGGCGGAGGCGGTGGAGGGCAGATTTTTAATATTGGAAAATCAAAAGCACAATTATTCGATAAAGAAAAAAGTACGAATGTTACATTTAATGATGTAGCAGGATTGCAGGGAGCGAAAGAAGAGATTCAAGAGATTGTAGAATTCTTAAAGCATCCTAAAAAATATACTGAACTTGGAGCTAAAATTCCTAAAGGAGCGTTGTTAGTTGGTTCGCCTGGAACAGGAAAAACATTATTGGCAAAAGCAGTTGCCGGTGAAGCGCAAGTTCCGTTTTTCTCATTATCAGGATCTGATTTCGTAGAGATGTTTGTAGGAGTTGGAGCATCACGTGTTCGTGACCTTTTCCGTCAAGCAAAAGAAAAAGCACCTTGTATTATTTTCATTGATGAAATTGATGCCATTGGTCGCGCCAGAGGGAAAAACCCGAATATGGGAGCGAATGATGAAAGAGAAAATACTTTGAATCAATTGTTGACCGAGATGGATGGTTTTGGAACCAACAGCGGAGTAATTATTTTGGCAGCTACGAATAGAGCTGATATATTAGATAGAGCATTAATGCGTGCAGGCCGTTTTGATCGCCAGATTTATGTTGACCTTCCAGATTTAAATGAAAGAAAAGCGATTTTCTTAGTTCATCTTCGGCCGATAAAAGCAGAAAAAGATTTAGATGTAGATTTCTTATCTAGACAAACACCAGGATTCTCTGGAGCAGATATTGCCAACATTTGTAATGAAGCCGCTTTGATTGCTGCACGTAAAAAGAAAAACGTTGTAGAAAAACAAGATTTTTTGGATGCCGTGGATAGAATTATCGGTGGATTAGAAAAGAAAAATAAAATTGTTTCTAAGGACGAGAAAAAAGTAATTGCTTATCATGAAGCTGGACATGCAACCGTTTCTTGGTTGGTAGAACATGCTTCCCCATTGGTAAAAGTAACTATCGTTCCTCGTGGACAATCGTTAGGTGCAGCTTGGTATTTACCAGAAGAAAGACAGATAACTCGTACAGAACAAATATTAGATGAGATGTGCGCAACATTAGGTGGTCGTGCTGCAGAGAAAGTTATTTTTGGGAAAATTTCTACAGGTGCATTAAGTGATTTAGAAAGAGTAACTAAACAAGGTTATGCGATGGTTTCTATTTATGGATTAAATGAAAAAGTAGGAAATCTTTCGTATTACGATATGAATGGCGGAGAATTCTCTTTTCAAAAACCATATAGCGAAAAACGCGCTGAAGTAATAGATGAAGAAGTAAGTAAAATCATTGAAGAATCTTATAAGCGTGCGGTGAAAATTTTGACAGAAAATAAAGATAAACTGATTTTATTAGGCGAAAAATTATTAGAGAAAGAAGTGATTTTCAAAGAAGACTTGGAAGCTATTTTTGGAAAGCGTCAATGGATTAAGGAAGAAGAAGCTTTCACATCAGATACAAAAGTGGAAGAGCCGAAGAAAGAATCAACTGAAATTAAATCAGAAGAGGTAAATTCAAATGGAGCAGCTGAAGTAAAATCAGAAGTGAAAGTTGAAAATACAGTTAAGACGGAGGAAAAAAAGGAAGAAATAATAGAGAAGAAGGAAAAGCCAGCTAAGGAAAAATCAGAGAAAAAAACCGAAGATTTAGGAACGGCAGAAATTCCATTTGATTAATGAAACTAGTTTAGAAAAATAATAATTTAGGTAGGTTGTTTATGCATCCTACCTTTTTTTTTGAATGAAAATGAATAAAGACTTAATTACACGAGGAATTTCAGGAATCATTTTTCTAGTCATTTTGATTGGCTCGATGATGTCGGATAAAATTGTGTTTTCATTGCTGTTTTTGGTTTTTACTTTCATCGGTTTGAAAGAATTTATTGCAATGTTATCGGCAAGAAAACAGAATGTAGATTCAACTTATATTTATCTTTTCGGAATCTGCACTTATTTATTCATCAACGCATTTTCTTACTTTTCTCCCGATCATCATATTTTAGAGTACATTTTACCCATTCTAATTATTTACCCTATTTACGGTTTATTAAATCTCTTTTTCAAAAAAGTAAATGACCCGGGAATTCATGCTCCAATTTTAACTGGCGCGCTTTTAATTGCTGCACCTTTCGGATTATTAAATTTTTTATTCATAGAAAATCTAGAAGGAATTCAACCTGTTTTAGCATTTTTCATTCTTCTTTGGAGTAACGATACTTTTGCTTATCTAACTGGTAAATTTTTGGGCAAACATAAATTGATGGAGAATGTTTCTCCCCAAAAAACTTGGGAAGGATTTGTCGGAGGAATTGCGTTTGCCGTTTTAGCTGGATTTTTATTGAAAGAACAGGTTTTCATTCTCTCTGGAAACAAATGGATTTTCATTTCTATTATCGTTGGAGTTTTTGGTACGATGGGAGATTTATATGAATCACGAATCAAGCGTTGGGCAGGAGTAAAAGATTCTGGACAAATTATGCCAGGACATGGCGGTGTTTTAGATCGCTTTGATGGAGTGATGTTTTCTATTCCAATTGTATTGGGAATACTTAGCTTGATATAAAAGTATTTATTTAACATCAAAGGACACAAAGTGAAATACACGCACAAAGTTCACAATGGAATAGCATTAAAATTCTTTGTGTACTTTGTGAAAATAGCGAAGCGACCTTTGTGTCCTTTGTGGTTAATTCCCTCAATTTCATATTTTAAATAATTATCAACTTTCTGTATTTTTCATTTTCAAATTTCCAATAATTCTTACATTTGACCGACTTAAATAAAATCAAAATGGCAAAAGTTTTAATTATCGGTGCAGGTGGAGTAGGCCAAGTAGCCACTTACAAATGCGCAATGAATTCGGATGTCTTTACAGAAATTGTATTGGCAAGCCGCACCAAAGAAAAATGCGATAAGATTGCAGAATTAATTAAAAAAGATTTGAATGTTACTATTCAAACCGATCAGGTGGATGCAGATAATGTACCTGAAATTGTAGCTTTATTTAAAAAGCACAAGCCAGAATTATGTGTAAATCTTGCGCTGCCTTATCAAGATTTAACTATCATGGATGCTTGTTTGGAATGTGGTGTTAATTATTTAGATACTGCCAATTATGAGCCAAAAGATGAAGCTAAATTTGAATATTCTTGGCAATGGGCTTATCGTGAAAAATTTGAAAAAGCAGGTTTAACTGCAATTCTTGGTTGTGGATTTGATCCAGGTGTTACTCAAGTTTATTGTGCTTACGCTGCTAAACATCATTTTGATGAAATGCATTATTTAGATATTGTAGATTGTAATGCGGGCGATCATGGAAAAGCATTTGCAACGAATTTTAATCCAGAAATAAATATTCGTGAAGTAACTCAACGCGGCAAATATTGGGAAAATGGAAAATGGGTGGAAACAGAACCACACGAAATTCACATGCCATTGAATTATCCAGAAATTGGACCTAAAGAATCATACGTTATTTATCATGAAGAATTAGAATCATTGGTTATTAATTTTCCTACTCTGAAAAGAGCAAGATTTTGGATGACATTCGGTTTAGAATATTTAACGCATTTACGAGTAATTCAAAATATCGGAATGGCGAGAATTGATCCTATTATTTATAACGGAGTAGAAGTAGTTCCTATTCAATTTTTGAAAGCGGTACTTCCTAATCCGGGAGATTTAGGAGAAAATTATACTGGACAAACTTCTATTGGTTGTCGTATTCGCGGAATCAAAGACGGAAAAGAAAAAACGTATTACGTTTACAATAATTGTTCGCATGAACATGCCTACAAAGAAACCGGAACACAAGGAGTTTCTTATACTACAGGAGTACCTGCCATGATTGGTGCGATGATGTTTATGAAAGGAATTTGGAAAAAGCCAGGAGTTTATAATGTAGAAGAATTTAATCCAGATCCGTTCATGGAACAATTAAACAAACAAGGATTGCCTTGGTATGAATTGCATAATGTGGATTTAGAATTGAACTAAACAATTAGCGGATTATTCGATTAGCTAATTAGCGAATGAAATATAAATGCCCGAGGAGAAATCTTCGGGTTTTTTGTTTCGTGAATCTAATTTTTATGAATATGATTTCACACTTAGTCGCAACTTTTCTCATGAGCGAATCGAGTAAATTTCGCAATGGAAGAATTTCTTGAATTTGCTTTGTTTTACTTTCTCCTCTTTGCGTGATAAATAAATATTTGAATCCTTCGATGCATTTCGAAGATTCAACTACTCAGGAAGACGGAGGCTAAAACAACTAAAACAACTTACATAACTAACATAACTAACACTACTCACACTACTCACATAACTCACATAACTCACATAACTCACATAACTCACATAACTAACATAACTAACTTAACTAACAAAACCTCCTCAACCAACCAAACCTCCCCAAATAAATATTTTTCCCTACCTTTGAATTATCATTTACAACAGTGGAAGATTTAAGAAACTATATCAATAACATTCGTAGAGATTTTTCCTCTAAGCAATTGGATGAATCTTCGCTTGGAAATAAGCCTTATCAATTATTTGCACAATGGTTTGAAGAAGCAGTGGGTTCACAAATTTTAGATCCATATGCTATGATCGTTGCTACCGTTTCTAAGGAGAACAAACCTTCTTCGCGTGTGGTTTACCTTAGAGATATTTCAGAAAAGGGATTGGTGTTTTATACGAATTATGAATCTCAAAAAGGAAATGATTTAGATACAAATCCTCATATTTCACTTTTATTTTTCTGGGGAGAATTAGAACGACAAATTCGTATCGAAGGAAAAGTTTCAGTTCTTGATCCTGCAAAAAGTGATTCGTATTTTTCTTCTCGACCCCGCGAAAGTCAAATTGGCGCATGGACATCCAATCAAAGTCAAGTCATCGAATCGCGAAAATATTTAGAAGATCGTTACAAAGAATTCACCGATAAATTTGAAAATAAAAATGTAGATCGTCCGAAACATTGGGGCGGATATTTGGTAGAACCAACCTCGTTTGAATTCTGGCAAGGACGTCCGAGTAGATTACACGACCGTGTTAAATTTTTAAATAATCATTCTGATTGGAAGATTGTTCGACTCGCACCTTGATGCATGGAAAACGATAATTTCTATTTATCGCGATATGGATTCGAAGGTTCACTTTTAAAAAATCCAATTCCTTCTGATTTAAAAATCTCTATTGTCATTCCTTGTTATGCCGAAGAAAATCTCTTTCGTACTTTAGAATCCTTCCAAACAAAATCGGTTTTTGATTTTTCTGCGGAAGTAATTGTGATGATCAATGCTTCTGAAAATGATTCACAAGAAAATAAAAATCTCAATCGCATTAATTTTGAAAATGGATTAGAATGGACAAAATCGCATTCAACCGAAAAATTGAAATTCCATTTTATTCTCACTAATGAATTACCAAAAAAGCACGCGGGAGTAGGCTTAGCAAGAAAAATTGGAATGGATGAAGCAGTTTATAGATTTTCCAAAATCAATTTTGATGGTGTGATAATTTGTGCCGATGCTGATGCTTTGTATGAAAATGATTTTATCCAAAAAGTGCACCATCATTTTTTTATTCATCATCCCGAAACTACAGGTTGCAGTATTTATTTCGAGCATCCGATTTCTGGAAATGAGTTTGATCAAAATGTTTACGAAGGAATTATTCGCTACGAATTATATTTACGATATTATAAAAATTCCATAGAGTACTGCGGATTTCCGTTTGCTTTTCATACGATTGGTTCTTCGATGGCCACACGTTCTTCAGCTTATCAAAAATGTGGTGGCATGAATAAACGAAAGGCTGGAGAAGATTTTTACTTTCTTCAAAAATTAATTGAGTTGGGAAATTTTTCGGAATTGAATTCAACCAAAGTAATCCCATCACCTCGACCTTCGCATCGCGTTCCGTTTGGAACTGGAAGATCTGTTTCAGAATGGTTGAGTCAAGATAATTTAAGTTGGCTCGTTTATTCTATTTCCATTTTTGATTCTTTAAAAATATTCAATGATCAAATTAAAAAATTATATTCGAATGATTTCGATAACTTATTGAACTTGCATCCGTTATTAATTTCATTTTTAAAACAGAATGAGGTGGATGCAAAGATTATGGAGATCAGAAAAAATTCAACTTCGCTCGAAACTTTTATCAAAAGATTCTACTTTTGGTTCGATGCATTTTTGCTTCTTAAGGCTTCACATTTTTTGCGCGACAACGGAATGGGAACACAAGATGTGAAAATTGCGTCTGATGAACTTTTAAACCGATTGAAAATAAAATCCGGGAGTTCGGTCAATGAACTTTTAGAGATTTATCGGAAACTAGACAGGGGAGAATAATCCATTTTTAAAACTTTCGTTTGTTTAATTTGAATTAATCCTGACGAACTCGTTCCTAGTTGTCTGGATGTTTTTGAATAAAATTTTAAATTTTATTTAAAAAAAAATCCCGCTCGAAAGGGCGGGATTGATGTAAGTGTAATGTTGATTACTTCTTAGCAACTTTTTTCTTTGTAGCTTTCTTCTTAGGAGCAGCTGGTTTCTTAGCAGCTACTTTTTTCTTAGCAACTACTTTTTTCTTAGCTGGAGCTTTTTTCTTAGCCGCTGGTTTCTTAGCAGCTACTTTTTTCTTTGCTACTGGTTTTTTCTTAGCAGCTACTTTTTTCTTTGCTGCTGGTTTTTTTGCTGTTGCCATGTTGTTTAGATTTAAAGGGTTTGTTTAATGATGTAAAATTAGAACTTCTATTTTACTGAGGAAATATCTAAGTCTTATTTTATCCACTATGCTTTGTGAAAAACTCTAGCTCCAATAATTCATGTTTTTTAATCACTCCGCGAAGCCATTTTATTTTCGTTTGCAACTTCTCTTCTTCACTCATTTTCCAATTTACACTTGATGCATGCAAACGTTGAATTACACTATACACACTGAGTGATGCTGCAACAGAAATATTAAAACTTTCGGTGAATCCATGCATTGGAATTTTTACAAATCCATCTGCCATTTTTATCGCAGTTTCTGAAATTCCTTTGAGCTCTGTTCCGAAAACTAAAGCGGTCTTTTTGTTAATATCTACCTCTTCGATGCTAATTTCGTTCTCGTGCAAGCTCGTGCACAACACCGAATATCCTTCGCGTTTTAATTTATTTAAACACCATTCCGTATTATTTTCTTTGTGTCGATAATGCATCACATCAATCCATTTATCTGACCCAACCACCACATCTGGATTGAGATCAAAATGATTTTTGTTTTCGATGACATGTAAATCTTGAACACCAAAACATTCACATGTTCGGATTACCGCACTTGCGTTTTGTGGCTGATAGATGTCTTCTAAAACTACGGTTAAGTGTCTTGTTCGTTTTTCTAAAACATCTTCCATTCGCTTTAATCTTGCGGGTAAAATGAATTCAGAAAAGAAATCAGCGAGCTGTTTTTGTTGATTGATCATCGATGTAAAAGTATAGTAATTAACTGAAATTCATTCTTTCGAAAATAAATTTGATGAACATTGAACTTTTCAAATCTTGAAATGTACAGTAAGTTAAATACCATTTTTTATGAAACGAATTTCACTTTTCCTTTTAGGAGCCTGTTTATCTTTTGTCCAAAATGAAGTTAAATCTCAGATGGCAATTACTTCATCTTCTTTTGATCAAAGAAGGATGGCCGAAGATGTAAACTATAATTTAGAAGTCAAAAATTCATATGATGTAATCGGCATCGAGGTGGATGCCATCATCAAAGATCAAATGGCTGAAGTCACTGTTTCGCAAACTCTTTTCAATTCTTCCAATTTTGCATTAGAAGTAGAAATCTATTTTCCATTGCCGAATCAAGGAGTCGTTCAAAACTTTACGATGCTTGTCGATGGAAAAGAAGTGAAAGGTGAATTGATGAAACAAGAAGAAGCACGTGGAATTTATGAAGAAATCGTGCGTAGAAAAAAAGATCCAGCCATAATGGAATATGTGGGATATGGACTTTTCAAAACATCTGTTTTTCCGATTCCAGTTGGTGCAGAAAGAAAGATTTCAGTTACCTACACTCAAATCTGCGAGCGAAAAATGAATCTAGTTGACTTCACTTATCCTTTCGGAACTCAGAAATTTTCGGCTCGTGCTTTAAAGACTTTAAAGTTTAATGCAAGAATTGAATCAACTACCGATATTAAAAATATTTACAGTCCAACCGATGAAATCAAAATCGATCGCGATGGAAATAGAAAAGTGAAAGTGAGTTTTGAAAGAACCAATTATGTTCCTTCCACCGATTTGAAATTAACTTGGACCACCGATAATAATGAAGTAGGAGCAACTTTGTTATCTTATAAGAAGAGTGGTGAAGATGGATATTTTATGTTGTTGGCATCTCCTGCAGTTCCTGATCAACAAGTAAAATCCAATAAATCTATCGTTTTTGTTTTGGATAGAAGTGGTTCGATGGCGGGAAAAAAAATGGAACAATCTAAAAAAGCATTAGAATTTGTATTGACGAATTTAAATGATGGAGATTTATTCAATATTGTAATTTATGATGATCGTGTGGAAACTTTTGAAACTAGTTTACAAACCTTTAATAAGGACACGTATAAAAAAGCGTTAGATTTTGTGGCAGGAATTTCAGATGGTGGCGGAACAAATATTAGTGGAGGTCTAACAAAAGGAATGGAACTTTTGCAAAAAACAGAACTACCTTCTTATATAGTATTTCTCACTGATGGTTTGCCCACTGCAGGTGAAACAAATGAAAGTAAGATTGCTTCTTTATGTAAAGATTCGAATAAAAATAAAACAAGACTTTTTGTTTTCGGAGTAGGAAATGATGTGAACGCAAGATTGCTGGATAGATTAAGTTCAGAAAATGGTGGAACAAGTGCTTATGTTAAACCAATGGAAGATATCGAAACTTCAGTTGCTTCTTTATATGGTAGCATTAGTAGTCCATTATTAACGAATATTGAAATTACTACTGGTAAATATAAATTGAGTAGTTCGTATCCAGAAACTTTACCAGATATGTTTAAGGGCGGACAAATTATTTGGGTAGGACGTTACAAAGATTCGGGAAAAGATAAATTGACGATAAAAGGAAAAGCAAATGGTGAAGAAAAAACATATGAATATGATGTAGAGTTTGCCAAAGAAGGAGAAAATAGTGATTTCTCCTATGTAGAAAAAATTTGGGCATCACGCAGAGTGGCACATTTAATTAATCAAATTGATTTGAACGGAAAGAATGACGAATTATTAAATGAATTAGTAAAGTTGAGTAAAGATTATGGAATACTTACTCCATACACAGCATTTTTAGCAAGAGAAGAAATGGATTTTTCTTCAGCTAGAGATTTAAAGGAGAATGAGAATTTCAATATAGATGAACTTTCGAAAGTGAGTGGAGAAGGAGCAGTTGCACAAAGAGGATATAAACAAGCAATGGCATCGAACACCACAGTTAATTATAATAATTCATCTGTAGATGTAGACGGAAAAGAAATTGCTATCACTACTATGAAAAATATTGGTGACAAAACTTTTTTCTTGAAAGACGGAAAATGGATTGAATCTACCTTAGATGAAGAAGCGCAGAAGAATGTGGTGAAGGTAAAAGCGTTTAGCGATGATTATTTTAATCTTGCAAAAACCAACAATGCAGAATTTAATCAGTATTTAGGAGTAGGCGATAATGTAGTCTTTAAGATGAATGGGAAGAATTATGAGATTGCGAAATAATTTAGCCCCGAGCTCCGACCTTCAGGTCGGAGTTAAAAAAAACAAAATGCTCACCGGCTTTAGCCGAACAAAAACATTTAAGAAACTATTGCCTTCAGGCAATTGATAAAAAATTGTATTGATTTAGAAATAAGATTTATGAAAAATCTCTTTACCTTATATATAGGTCTCTTTTTTGTGAATTTTTCTTTCGCGCAATCAAAAATCAATGATACCATTACACATGATGGTTATTCTGGAATTTCTATTCATGAATTTATCGAATAACACAAAGATTCTGTAGTTACCGACTCTGCTATCATAGAAATTCGGAAATTAGAGTTGGGTTGCGATGGTAATCAGGGAGGTGAATTTGATTGGTATGATTGTGGTTTGGTTATAGATAGTATAGTGAAATTGAGAAAATTTATTTCTTTATCCAAGTATCAGCATTGCATTATGCGCGTAAACACAAATATGGATATCATTCTGAAGTCGGGCAATTCACCGAGAATAAATATTTTAAGACTGGAAAATTAGTTCGTTGGATTAATGCAAAATATTTAGAATACAATCTTAATAAACCAAACGAAGGAATAATTCCTATTTACAATGTACCAATAGAATGATTTTTTTCTTTTTAATGAATAACTGTTGTGAATCTGAAATATCAATTCTCGGCTCTCAAATCTTATGTCTAACTTCTTAAGTCTGCCCGTCTAATTAAACCGCCACATCATGCTCCCTCAACGCATCATTCAATGACGTTTTCAAATCCGTACTTTCTTTTCTAGTTCCAATAATAATTGCACAAGGAACTTGAAATTCTCCTGCAGGAAATTTTTTGGTATATGAACCAGGAATAACAACTGATCGTGAAGGAACAAATCCTTTATGTTCTATTGGAAAACTTCCAGTTACATCAATAATTTTTGTAGATTTTGTCAGAACTACATTTGCGCCAAGCACTGCTTCTTTTTCTACACGAACGCCTTCCACCACAATACAACGAGAACCAATAAAACAACCATCTTCTATAATGACAGGAGCAGCTTGCAAGGGTTCTAAAACACCACCAATTCCAACGCCACCACTGAGGTGAACATCTTTTCCAATTTGTGCGCAAGAACCTACCGTTGCCCAGGTGTCTACCATCGTTCCTGAATCTACATATGCACCAATATTTACATACGATGGCATCATGATAACACCTTTCGCTAAATAGGCACCATATCTAGCAATCGCATGAGGAACAACTCTTACTCCTAATTCTGCATAATTATTTTTCAATTTCATTTTATCATGAAATTCCATTGGACCCACATTAAAAGTTTCCATTTTACGAATTGGAAAATACATCACCAC
>CAMBFX010000027.1 GCA_945865695.1 Chryseobacterium gleum
AAAAATATAGATCGGTTTGAATGGATAATTGAAAAAGCGGTGGAGCTGGGTGTGAGTGAAATTACTCCTATTCTTTGTGATCGTTCTGAGAGAAAAATAGTGAATATTGAGCGGATGAATAAATTGGCTTTATCAGCCATGAAGCAATCTGGAAGATTCTATTTACCTAAAGTAAATGAATTAGTGAAATTAGAAAAATTTAAAACGGATTCAGTATTAAAGTTGATTGCTCATTGTGAAGAATCAGAGATAAAGAACGAATTGAATCAATTACCCATAACAAAATCAGTTACCATTTTAATTGGGCCAGAAGGTGATTTTTCTCCTAAAGAAATTGAAAAAGCAAAATTAGATAATTATCTACCTATTTCATTAGGAAAATCTAGATTGAGAACAGAAACAGCGGCTATTTATGCGGTGTCCTATTTTAGGTTTGGAGGATGAGAATCTTAGGATTTAGAATAAGTATTATTTTCTTTTAGTAACGCCTATTTTCAATTGGTTATTTCAATTGAGAATTTTATCTTTGAAGAAATTAACTTTTTGAAAAAAATTAACATAGCCATTGACGGATACTCTTCTTGCGGTAAGAGTACACTTGCTAAACAATTAGCGGCACATTTTGGGTATGTTTATATTGATTCTGGGGCAATGTATCGTGCAATTGCATTGTACGCCATTCAAAAAGGATTTATCAAAGACAATTTTCTATTGCGAGATGATTTAGTAAAATCTTTGAATGATATCAAAATCGAATTTCATTTTAATCCTATTTCTGGTAAATCAGAAACCATGCTCAATGGGGCGAATGTAGAGAAACAAATTCGTGGAATGGAAGTGAGCAATCACGTAAGTGTGGTTAGTTTAGTAAAAGAAGTAAGAAGGAAATTAATCAGTCTTCAGCAGCAATTGGGAGATCACAAGGGAGTAATTATGGATGGGCGGGATATTGGCACAGCTGTTTTTCCCAATGCCGAATTAAAAATATTCATGACGGCTGATAATGATACTCGAGTAAAAAGACGATTTGATGAATTAAAATCAAAAGGTCAATTTGTTTCTTGGGATGAAGTAGCAGAAAATATCGCTTCTCGCGATCATAGTGATACCACTAGAGAAGAAAATCCATTGATTCAAGCGAGCGATGCAAGAATCGTAGATAATACGGATTTAACACCCGATGAGCAGTTTCAATTGGTAAAAGGTTGGATTGAAGAAACCACTCAAGTTCCTACAAAAAATACATAACTAAAAAATATTCTCGTGAGAAAACATTTTATTGTTTTATTGTCATTAGTAATTATTACTTCAACTAGTTTAAGTGGTTGTAAAGCGATGGCAAGAGCAGCCACTAAATATTGGACAAAAAAACAGATTAAAGAATTTTTGAGCAATTGTGAAAGTTCGGCTATTGGTAAATTTGGCGAGTCAAAAGGAAAAGATTTTTGTGGATGTGCAGTAGATGTTGTTTCGGAACAATACCAGAATTATGATGATGCCAAGAATATAAATTTCTCAAAGATTTTATTGGCAGCGAAAGATTGTATTAAGTGAAAAGTTGATTAGTTAAGCTAGTTATTGTAGTTGAGTTTGTTATTTTGAAATGAAGAGTTCCTGTTTTCAAAAATGGCATTAAATAAAATATTAAAAAATAAACAGGCCAACACATACAATCCATTGAAACGTTCTACCAATTGTCAAAAGAATGAAAAGGGAATATAATTTTTTTAAAAAAATATCTCCATCAATTAGATACTAATGGAGGTTGAAGAATCCATGCTATTTCCGCTCAAATAATGGAAGATTACATTGAATAGCTATTTTTTTAGATACTATTTCGCCTTCCTTGGTAAATGTCCAAACAAATAAATTTTTGATTGGATAATTCTTTTCAAATTCTCGGATGGCATTAATGGATAAATTCATTGCAATTCCTTTTCTTCTATTTTCTTCTAAAACTAATGCAGAGCAAAGGTATAAAGAATCGAATTTTCCATCTTTCGGAATTCTTTCATATAATTCTTTTTCCGAAATTTTTTTCTCAATGAAAAGATTCATTAAATCTTGGTTCGAAGGAATAATTAAAATCCAGGCTTCAGGACCATTTCCATGATCTAATTCTGTAACGGTAGCAACATGTATCTTTTCGAGATTTTCAATAATTTCAAAATCTACATCTAATTGATTCGGATCGTTTTTAACGTCAAAAGTTGCATCAATAAGATCCATCATTCTTTCGAAATTACTTTTACTCATAATGAAAAATTACTTTTTAATTAAAATTATTCCCTTTCAGAAACGGGCAAAAACATGAAATAACATCTCCTCCCGAAGACGTGATTTAATAAGTTCAATGTTTAAGGTTTAAAGTTTTTTAAGACCCAGATTTAAAAAATAGGGTTCTTTTTTAAACCTTGAACTTTAAACTTTGTAACCATCTTTAGTTACCTACCACAAACATTTTCCCGATGCTCGCAGATTTTGGAATACTTAATGATTTTGAAAAATTCAACAAAGCGTTGATAGTGCTTTCAGAAGGAGAATTCGATTTCTCGATTTCTTTGTGGCTTTGTTTTTCTTGAATTTTCGTAGTCGGAGTAAATAATTTGGCCATAGGCAAGTTTAATTTGTTTAAAGTTTAAGGTTCAAAGTTTAGGGAAGAACCTGGCGGTTGAGTAAATCTAAACCCCAATAGGGGTAATTGAAATCACTCTTTCCAACAATAAAACGAGGCCTATTTTGAAATATTGTGTTAGTTAATAATCTACTCTGAAAGCACGATCTGGTTCTCTTCAATCATCCTTCTCAGGTTAATTAAAGCATAACGCATTCTTCCTAAAGCCGTGTTGATGCTCACGTTCGTTTTATCAGCTATTTCTTTGAAGCTCAAATCTTCATAATGTCTCATGAAAATCACTTCGCGTTGTTCTTCGGGCAAATGAGTGATTAATTTTCTTAAATCAGCCACAATCTGACCTTCGATCATTTCGGTTTCCACGTTCTTATCGAAAACGTTTAAAGATGCAAAGATGTCGTGATCTTCGTTTTTCGGCTCTACTGAAGGCATTTTGGCGTTTCTGCGGTAACTATCAATGATTAAATTGTGAGCAATTCGCATAATCCAGGGAAGGAATTTACCCTCATCGTTATACTTTCCTGCTTTTAAAGTGATAATGGCTTTACAAAAGGTTTCTTGGAAGATATCTTCAGCCAACTGGCGATCACGCACAGTCATACGAACATAATTAAAGACTCTGTCTTTATGTCTTTTCAATAAAACTTCAAATGCTGATTCCTCTCCGGAAATGTATTGACGTACAAGATGGGTGTCGTCCAAACGATTAAGCTGCATAGATTTCTACTTTTAGTTGTTTTAAAACTTGAATTTTAAGTAGAATCTATTCTATAGGCAGTTTCGTTTTGTTTTTAGTTTGACGCAAAGCCCTGTTATTAGTTGCTTCACGTTTCAAATATATAACTTTTTTAATAAGTCACCTTAACCGTTTCCTCATCCAAATTGTCCTTTGGCCTTTTGAAGCAAATATTCGGGCGGACTAAAAGATACAAACAATTTGAGGTATCGAATAGTTACAGGTGCCTTAAATTTTTTTTGAATACTTACCTTTGCGCCCTAATGATGAAGGAGAAAGAAATAAAAAAAGTTGGTAAGAATTCGCCTATTTTGGTGGAAGGTGCTAGGGTGCATAACCTTAAAAATATTAATGTAGAGATTCCGCGAAATAAATTGATTGTGATTACCGGTTTATCGGGATCAGGAAAATCTTCGTTAGCTTTTGATACACTTTATGCCGAGGGACAAAGAAGATATGTAGAAAGTCTTTCTTCGTATGCGCGACAATTTTTAGGAAAACTAGATAAACCCGATGTAGATCATATTCGTGGAATTTCTCCAGCTGTGGCTATCGAACAAAAAGTGATTTCTAGAAATCCTCGCTCTACAGTGGGAACGATAACCGAAATTTATGATTATCTCAAATTATTGTATGCGCGCGCAGGAAGAACTATTTCTCCTATCAGTGGCAAAGAAGTAAAAAGAGAAACTACCGAAGACGTAGTGAAATTTCTATTGACATTTCCCAATGAATCTCGTTTTTATATTATGTGTCCATTGCTTTTGAAAGAAGACAGAACAATCATTCGTCAACTGGAAATTTTACAGCAACAAGGTTATACGCGGATTCAACATAATGAAGAAATTCAGGAAATAGAATTGTTTTTAAAATCAGCTCCCAAAAAAGGTTTCCAAAAGGATATCTCGATAAACATTGTCATTGATAGATTAACGGTAAATCCCGAAGATGAAGATTTTTCGAGTCGCGTAACGGATTCTGCAGAATCTGCTTTTTTCGAGGGACAAGGAGAATGTATTGTAGAAGTAGTGGGTGCGAAAAAAAATACAGTAAAATCATTTACCAATCGTTTTGAATTGGATGGAATGACTTTCGAAGAACCCTCCGTCCATTTTTTTACTTTCAATAATCCCGTTGGTGCTTGTAAAACTTGTGATGGTTTTGGATCAGTGATTGGAATAGATTCTGATTTAGTAATTCCCAATAAGAATTTATCTCTTTACGATGATTGTGTAGCTTGTTGGAGAGGTGAACAAATGTCGGAATGGAAAAAAGAATTCATCAAAAAAACAGCAAAATCAGATTTTCCCATTCATAAATCCTATTATGATTTAACGGCTGAACATAAAAAATTATTATGGGAAGGTTCGAAAACAATAGAAGGAATAAATGATTTTTTCAAATATGTAGAATCACAATTATACAAGATTCAATATCGTGTAATGTTATCTCGTTACAGAGGGAAAACAGCTTGTCCGGATTGTCATGGAACACGTTTGCGTAAAGATGCTAATTATGTTTTGGTAGGAGGAACATCTATTTCTGAAATATTAGGAATGCCAATTTCTCGTTGCCTAGAATTTTTTAATCAAATGAAATTAAACGAACACGATGCGTTAATTGCCAAAAGAATTTTAGTAGAAATAAAAAGTAGATTACAATTTTTATCGGATGTTGGTTTAGGATATTTGACTTTAAATCGACAAGCTAACACACTTTCGGGAGGAGAATCACAAAGAATAAATTTATCTACTTCTTTGGGAAGTTCATTGGTGGGAAGTTTATATATTTTGGATGAACCAAGTATTGGTTTACATCCGAGAGATACACAAAGATTATTGACCGTTTTAACTGCTTTACGTGATTTAGGAAATACGGTAATTGTAGTAGAACATGACGAAGAAGTAATGCGTGCTGCTGATTTGATTATCGACATGGGCCCAATGGCAGGAACACATGGTGGAGAAGTGGTTTTTACGGGTAATCACGAAGCATTAAAGAAGGAAACCATAAGTTTGACTGCTCAATTTTTAAATGGAGTAGAGAAAATTGATTTACCAAAAATCCGTAGGAAATGGAATGATTTCATTCGAGTGGAAGGAGTGAGAGAAAATAATTTGAAATCGGTGAATGTTTCTTTTCCATTAGATGTGATGACGGTGGTTACAGGTGTGAGCGGATCTGGAAAATCATCTTTGGTAAAAAGAGTTTTGTATCCAGCATTGGTAAAGCATTTAGGTGGCTATGGAGATAAAAACGGAGATTTTGATAAATTAACTGGAGCCTTTAAGAAATTAAAATCAGTTGAATTTATTGATCAAAATCCGATAGGAAAATCATCGAGAAGTAATCCGGTTACTTATGTAAAAGCGTATGATGAAATAAGAAATTTATATTCCAATCAACAATTATCAAAATTAAGAGCGTTCAAACCATCGCATTTTTCATTTAATGTAGATGGAGGAAGATGTGAAGCTTGTGATGGTGAAGGAACGATTACTGTTGAAATGCAATTCATGGCAGATGTTCATTTGCAATGTGACGATTGTAAAGGAAAGCGATTTAAAGATGAAGTTTTAGAAGTGAATTACGAAGGAAAATCTATTTACGATTTGCTTTGTACCACAATTGATGATGCCATTGAATTTTTCCTGTCTCACACAAAATCTGGAAATGATTCAGAAGCTAAAATCATTCAGAAATTAAAACCTTTGCAAGACGTTGGTTTAGGTTATGTAAATCTCGGACAAAGTTCCAGCACATTGAGTGGAGGAGAAGCACAACGAATCAAATTAGCTTCGTTTTTAACACAAGAAAAAAGTGATGCTGGAACTTTATTTATTTTCGATGAACCAACAACAGGATTACATTTTTATGATATTCAGAAATTATTGTACGCATTAAATGCATTGATAGAAAAAGGAAATTCGGTGATTATTATCGAACATAATCCAGACGTAATTAAATGTGCAGACTGGGTAATTGATATTGGTCCTGAGGGTGGAGAAGAAGGTGGATATATTTTATACGAGGGAGTGCCAGAAGGATTAATAAAGGAGAAGAAATCGTATACGGGGAAGTATTTGGTGGGAAAGGTTTAGTTAGTTGGGATAGTTTAGCTAGTTGAGTTGGTTTTTAACTCTGTGATAAGCGAAGCGCCTTTACTCCTTGCAGTCATGAGAAAAGTTGTGTTCTCTGTGTCTTTGTGGTTAAAATAAAAAAATAAAATATGGAAACTACTACCATCAAACAAAAAATCAAATTTGCGGCTACGCCCAATAAGATTTACAAAATGCTCATGGATCCGAAAACAGTTTCTGCTTTTACAGGCGGAGATTGCAAAATTTCTCAAAAAGTAAAAGGTAAAATCGAGATTTTTGACGGGTATTGTACGGGCTACAATATTGTTTTAGATTCTGGAAAATTAATTATTCAAGCTTGGCATTTCGAAGAAAAAAACTGGCCGGCAGAACATTTCTCCTCTTGCACATTTGAGTTGACAAAAATTGAAGGTGGATGTCAATTAGAATTTCTTCAGGAGAAAGTTCCCACCGAACATGCAGCTAAATTGAAAAAAGGTTGGACGAAATATTATTGGAATCGGATGAAGAAACTAATTAGCTAATTAGCAAATGTGTCAATTAGCTAATGAAATTCAAAATACATGTATTTTAATTCGCTAATCAGCTAATCGATTAATTCGCTAATAGAATGTTGTTCATATGAAAATGTTAGTTTTTTTATTAAAGTTTTCATTTCATGGAAATACGCTCCAAATAACCCGGGAGAATCCAACACCTATTTCATCAAAGATTATCAACTAGAATTTTACGATGCCTGGGAATGTAATTGTTCGGATAGTTGTGGTTTTACAGAGACAAGTGAAGATTATTTTGTTTTCAATAATTCCACTCATTTTCATGGGAAAATTAATTTCTTGATTCGTTATTTAGGAGAAGAAAGTTATGATAGTATGTTTGTTTATCAGCGATACGAATATGCTTATGGAATTTTATATTCAGAAACGGAAGGGGTGATTTTATTGGATACAGCGAGAATGCCTTCTAAAAAATAAAGTGATTTGGTGAGTTATGGAAGTTGGATATATCGCCCTAAAAATAAATTGGATGTTTACGATTTATATCACAACCAAAAGTTTGAAGGAAATGTAGTAACTGGTCCGACACCTAAATTCAGTAAGAAAATTGCCGAATACAGTTTGATGAATTGGAGAGTAGATAAATATTCAAGTAAATCATTCGAAGAACAAAAAAAAGCTTTTCGAGAGCGAAAAATGTTTGGATTGTATGTGAATGGAATAGAATTAAGGTTGAAGATTTATCATAAGGGTAAAATCAAAAGAGCCACATTTTATTTTCCATTTTTACTTGGAGAATGCTAAGTTAAATTTAAAAAGGCAATTTGAGATGTCGCTCCTACGGAGCTTTGGAACATTCTTCTAAATTATTTTAATATTGAAATTTCGCTCCTATGGAGCTTAAGAAAATATATTTATTTTCATTCCTAAAACAGAAAAGCAAACGAAAATTACCATTAAAGAAACCAAATATTTATACTTCAATTCTATAAGCTAATTCACAAAAAAAAGACAAGAGCGTTACTTCTTGTCTTTAGTCTTATGTCTTAAGTCTCTATAGTCTCCTCCTAGCAATCAATCATCGTCACTCCAGGATGCTTACTCTTATCAAATTTAAAATCGGAATCTTTTGATTCTACATTAGGGGTGAACTTGGTAATTTTATAAGTCATCACATCTCCGTTTTTGCCTTTTACCGTTACAGAGTGAATCATCTTTGTGGATTTATTAATCTTCAACATGATCGTATGGAATTTACTTTTCTTTGGATCTTTCGGTACCAATTTAATTTCATCCACTTTTACTCCGCCATCCGTAGATTCTTTTTCATAGGTATATTTCAATCCTTCTTCCCAGAAGGTAAACATCTTTGAAGGGTTCATCAAATCTTCTTCCTTGCTTGATTCTTCATCATCTAAACAAGTAACTGCACATTCGTTGGCTTCGGGGTCGTATGTCCAAACTTTTTTGCTATCCGAACGAATTTCTTTTTCTGCAATTTCAACAAAATATTTTTCACCTTTCACAGTGCCTTTTCCTTTTTGCTCTTCTGCTGTACCGTCTGCTAATTTCAAACTTAAAGTAAACTCAATCGACATGGATGTGTAAGCTTTTATTTTCTTGCTTAATTCATCCAATTGGGTTTTTGCTTTTGCAGTGTTGTCGTCTTGAGCATTTACTAATGTTCCCACTAATAATAAACTCATCAAAAATAATTTCTTCATTGTGTTTGTTTTTATTGCCTAAATAAATTCGATTCAAACAATCGATTTATCCGGCAAAGTTATTGTTTGAATTATTGTTTTTCAAAAACTGTTCCAAACTTTCCATATCCTTGTAAAGGACTTCTCGGGCTTTACTTCCTTTATACGGTCCGATGATACCGGCAGCTTCTAATTGGTCGACCAAACGACCGGCTCTATTATAACCTAACTTCAACTTTCTCTGCAACATAGAAGCGGAACCTTGTTGAGTTGTAACAACGGTTCGTGCTGCTTCATTAAATAAATCATCACGATCACCAATGTCCATTATATCTCCTCCTTCTGCTCCTTCATCTACATATTCTGGCAATAAAAAGGCCGAAGGATAAGCTCTTTGGGATCCAATATGTTCACAAATGGCTTCCACTTCTGGAGTATCTACAAATCCACATTGAATTCGCACTAAATCATTTCCTGTTGATAATAACATGTCACCACGGCCAATTAATTGATCCGCTCCACCTGAATCTAAAATGGTTCTTGAATCTATTTTCGACATTACTCTAAAAGCAATACGTGCAG
Organism: Chryseobacterium gleum; assembly: GCA_945865695.1. Taxonomy (GTDB): domain Bacteria; phylum Bacteroidota; class Bacteroidia; order Flavobacteriales_D; family UBA2798; genus CAMBFX01. Next base: position 9,255 of record CAMBFX010000027.1, read on the forward strand.
GGAAATTAGCTTTGATGGTTCCTGTGATAATATTTACAGAAGGACGCTGTGTGGCAATAATTAAATGTATTCCGATAGCACGAGCTAATTGAGCCAAACGAGCAATAGGAGTTTCCACTTCTTTACCAGCGGTCATAATTAAATCGGCAAACTCATCTACTACTAAAACTATATACGGTAAATATTTATGTCCTTTTTCTGGATTTAATCTTCTATTGATAAATTTTGCATTGTACTCTTTGATATTTCTAACTTCAGCATCTTTCAATAGTTCATAACGATCATCCATTTCAATACACAATGAATTTAAAGTATGAATTACTTTTTTGTTATCTGTAATAATGGCATCAGCAGAATCGGGGAGTTTGGCTAAGAAATGTCTTTCTATTTTATTGTATAAAGTTAGCTCTACTTTTTTCGGATCTACCAATACAAATTTTACTTGTGCAGGATGTTTTTTATAAAGTATAGAAACCAAAACTGCATTTAATCCAACTGATTTTCCTTGTCCAGTTGCACCTGCCATCAATAAATGCGGCATCTTGGCTAGATCGGTAATGAATGTTTCGTTGGTGATGGTTTTACCTAAAGCAATGGGTAAATCCATATCCGAGTTTTGGAACTTTTCAGAAACGATTAATGAACGCATCGAAACCGTATCTGCTTTTGAATTGGGAACTTCAATACCAATCGTACCTTTTCCTGGGATAGGAGCAATGATTCGAATTCCTAAGGCGGATAAACTTAAGGCAATATCATCTTCAAGATTTTTGATTTTAGAAATACGAACCCCTGGTGCAGGAATGATTTCATATAAAGTAACCGTTGGTCCAATCGTTGCTTTGATTTTTGAAATCTCGATGCTATAATTTTTTAAAGTATCAAGAATCTTGTTTTTATTTTCTTCTAATTCATCTTTATTAACCGTAATTCCCGCACCACCATAATTATTTAAAAGTTCGATAGAAGGAAGAACATAGGTAGATAAATCTAGTGTAGGATCGTATTCACCAAATTCTTCTAATACTTTTTGAGCAATATCTTTTTCACTTACTTCTGCTTCTACTTTGGGAACTTCTACTGAAAATTCTTCAGAAACTTCAAGTGTTGATTCAGATTCAGTAATTTCTAAATTGTTTTCTGTCGTTTCCTCTTCTTCTATTTCTTCAGCTAGTTCTTCATCGCTTTCGCTCTCATTCTCGTTCTGATCTTCCTCTTCCTCTTCATCGCTCTCGCTCTCATTCTCACTCTGATCTTCTTCCTCTTCATCGCTCTCATTCTCGTTCTGATCTTCTTCTTCCTCTTCATCACTCTCTTCTACTACTTCTACTTTTCCTTTTTTATTAAAGTTTACTTCTAGTTTTTCATCTTTAGTAATTTGATCCTCTTTAATGGGGTTATAGGTATTCATTTTAATCGGATCTATTTCTTCGCCTTCTGCCAAAACAGTTTTTGGTTTACGTTTAAAGGATGGATTGTAATAAATGACGATGATGACAAAAGCGGTAAAGGATAAAAGAATTGCCGTTCCAGCTCTTCCTATAGAAAGATTTAGGAATTCATTCATTTCATATCCGAATGCTCCTCCTATAAATACAAATCCTGTGGTATGAACAACAAATCCTAAAGCGATAGAAGTAATGACCATAAATAAAGCAGAAAGCTTAATCATTTTTTTGATGGGAAGTAAAGCGGCACCGGCAACTCCTTTAAAACCGATAACAAAAAAGTTTAATACAAATAAAAAGGAAGCAATCCCGAACCATCTTCCCACAAATAGATGTGAAAGGATGGCCCCGAGTTTACCTAACCAGTTTTCTACTTTAACATCGGCACTTAAAAAGGAAAATATTCCGGCATCATCAATTTTATCTTGGTCATTTTGCCAAGTAAAAAGATAGGAAGTAAATGAAATCAAAAGGTAAAAAGAAAACATCATGAACAAACCGCCTGCTATTTTCTGAAAGCGATCATCCTGCACCCATTCTGGAGTTTTGAGAGCAAACTTTAAAGGTTTACGTTCCTTTTTAGGCGCATCAGTAGATTCATCAGCTACTACATTCGCGTTTCTACTACGCGAGCGTTTTTCCTTTACAGGCTTTTCCTTTTTCTCAGGTTCTGGTGTTTTAAGACTATTTTTCTTCGCCATTTGGCATTTTTTACCGAATACGAAGGTAATGGGAGATTAGGCGTGGAAAGTGAGAGAAATTAAGAGTGTTTCAACAATGATTTGTTGATTGAAGATAGCCATTAACTCATCAACTTTGCTCAATATGACATTCCACAAAACAACTAAACTATTTAACCAATTTTTTGTATCGTATACGTTTAGGCTCACCATCACCTAGTCTCTTCATCTTGTTTTCCTCCCTTCGATAAATCCTTCCTACGTCAGGATTACTCAGGGTAAACTACTCGGAAAACTTACTTTACTAATTTTTTGTATCGTATACGTTTAGGTTCAACATCACCCAATCTTTTCTTCTTGTTTTCCTCCCTTCGATAAATCCTTCCTACGTCAGGATTACTCAGGGTAAACTACTCGGAAAACTTACTTTACCAATTTTTTGTATCGTATACGTTTAGGTTCAACATCACCCAATCTCTTCTTCTTGTTTTCCTCGTACTCCGTAAACGATCCCTCAAAAGTATAAACAGTAGAATCTCCTTCAAAGGCGATGATATGCGTACAAACACGATCTAAAAACCATCTATCATGGGAAATAATTACCGCACAACCTGCAAAGTTTTCTAAAGCTTCTTCGAGGGCACGGAGTGTATTTACATCCAAATCGTTCGTTGGCTCATCGAGTAATAAAACATTCGAACCACCTTGTAAGGTCAATGCCATGTGCAAGCGGTTTCTTTCTCCACCCGAGAGGACAGATAATTTTTTATTTTGATCGGGACCATTGAAATTGAAACGCGAAACGTAAGCGCGAGAGTTTAAAGTCTTGCCACCGATTTCTACATTTTCTAAGCCTCCAGTAATAATTTCCCAAACCGTTTTATTCGGATCTAAAGCTTTATGCGTTTGATCTACATAGGAGATTTTTACCGTTTCACCGATTTTGAATTCACCTGAATCTGGTTTTTCTTCACCCATAATCATTTTGAAAATGGTGGTTTTACCTGCACCATTGGGCCCGATGATTCCTACAATTCCAGCTGGAGGAAGTTTGAAATTTAAATTATCATAAAGTAATTTATCTCCAAAAGATTTAGAAACATTCACTGCTTCGATCACTTCATTTCCTAAACGTGGTCCGTTGGGAATGAAGATTTCCAATTTCTCTTCTTTCTCTTTTACATCTTCACCTTGCATCTTGGCATAATTCTCCAAACGTGCTTTTTGTTTCGTTTGACGACCTTTCGCTCCTTGACGTACCCAATCTAACTCTCGTTGTAAGAATTTCTGCCTCTTGCTCTCGGTTTTTTCTTCTTGTTGCAATCTTGCTTTTTTCTGCTCTAACCAAGAAGAATAATTTCCTTTCCATGGAATTCCTTCACCACGATCCAACTCGAGAATCCATCCTGCCAAATTATCCAAAAAATATCTATCATGCGTTACAGCGATAACTGTTCCTTTGTATTGTGCTAAATGTTGCTCCAACCATTGAACACTTTCTGCGTCCAAGTGATTCGTAGGCTCATCCAATAATAAAATATCTGGAGATTTTAAAAGTAAACGACAAAGTGCCACACGTCTGCGCTCACCACCCGAAAGATTTTTGATAGGAGAATCACCATCTGGGCAACGAAGCGCGTCCATGGCTCTCTCCAATGTATTGTCCAAATCCCAAGCGTTGGAAGCATCTAAACGGTCTTGCACTTCTGCCTGACGATTCATCAACTTTTCCATTTTATCGGGATTGTCCAAATATTCTGATTCACCAAATTTGAGATTGATATCTTCGAATTCTTTGATTAAATCGATGATTTCTTGTGTTCCTTCCTGAACGATTTCTCTTACGGTTTTGGTTTCATCCAATTGTGGTTCCTGTGAAAGATAACCCACAGTATAACCCGGTGAAAAAACCACATCGCCTTGGAAGTTTTTATCTTCTCCAGCAATGATTCTTAATACAGTAGATTTACCTGCTCCGTTCATACCGAGGATACCAATTTTGGCTCCGTAGAAGAAGGATAAGTAAATGTCTTTGAGGATTTGTTTGCCTTGAGGTGTGGTTTTACAAACCTTCACCATCGAAAATATAATCTGTTTATCTTCTCCGTTTGCCATGGGTATTCTTTTTTACTTTTGCCCAAAGGTAATGGAAATTGTAGAAAAATGGGTAGGATTATTCTAATTTAATAGTAACCGTACAAGCAAAAGGATAACCGTCCAATTTATATGGTTTTACAATTAAATGTCTTGTCAATAGCTCATTGGCTTTTAGAATGGTTTTAGCATTAAAAACGGCTTTATCGAGGAGTATTTCAAAAGTACCATTTTTTAAAATTCTAACTTTTATTTCTTTACCTTTAATTTTTTTCCAAAGTTTCAAATCATCCTTGGTAAAAGGGTTGGTTAATTCAATTTTATATTGCTCAACGACTAAAACATCTTGAATCAACTCAATTTGCTCTTGTTCTTCATAAGTAACGTTACGGTTTTCATCTATGTAATTTACATCATCAATATATTCTTCAGAATAATCTATTTTTTTACCAATTGAATCTAAATATAAAGCTCCTTTTTGGATAATTCCCATTTTATAATTTGCTTTACTTTTTACTTTTCCGTTTTCATAAAAAGTTGAATACTCTCCGTTCAATGTGTCATTTATCATTCCATATTTTTCGGATAAATTACCATTGGGATAATATTTCAAAACCGTTCCATTCAAAAAACCAAGTTTGTAAGGGAAATGCTGCAATAATTGTCCATCTTGATTCCAATATTTATAATCACCAATCGGACTGCCATTTTTGTATTCTCCTACTTTTTGTTTCTTTCCATTTTCATAATAGGAAACCATTTTTCCGTGTAAATTTCCGAAATTGTAGGTGCTTGAATCTTTTCTTTGTTTATTAGGATAATAGGAATGATAAAAGCTATGAATTAATCCTTCATGAAAATTAGTCATTACGGAAACATTTCCATTATCAAACCATTCTTTGTATTGCCCATGGTTTTTACCATCTTGGTATTGTTCATATTTTGACGGTTGATTATTATCTCTAAACGATGTCCATGCCCCAGTTTTTAAACCGTTTTTATACATTCCTTTTTGGTTGAACGCTCCATTTTTATAATACAAAATATATTCACCTTCCAACAAATTATTTTTAAAATGAGAAATTGAATTTATTTGCTCACTTTCTGTAAAATATTGAATAAATTCACCATTTTTAGTTCCGTAATGGTAATTTTCTATGTAATAAACATACTTCTTTCCATATTTGGAATCACTTTCATAATCGTAAATAGTATATTTTCCATGAAGTGTTCCTGATAAATTAAAAAAAGGATATACTCTTTTGGCTTGTATTTTCGGTCCACGAATGGAGTCTGAATAATTGCTTTCGATTAATTTTCTTTTTATTAGGTCATAAACAATAAACGAATCCACTAATTCATAATTTTTATTCATGCTTAGTTTAATCAATATAACCGAATCTTTGTTTTGATTGTATTTGTGAATTAAATTCATTTTTATTTTTCCTTTATCACCCTCCTGAATTATTTGTATAAACTTATCTTCACTTTTGTAATTAAAATAAGTATTGAACTGTTCAATCTTTAGGGATTGGGCTTTTGACACAGAAATGATTCCGAAAAAAGCGAAAAAATAAATGGATAATAGCTTATACATATGACTTTAAAATTAGGAAATATTCCTTCATTTAGAACAATTTTCCTTAATTTCGAGCATGAATCTGCGAATTTTTAGCGTTATCCTTTGGTGTTTTCTAATTTTCTCTTGTGTTTCGGAAGAAAAAGAAGATTCTATATCAAAGGAGAAAACGAAGCCAAGTCAAATTGATACAGTAAAAAAAGTTGATTTAGTAAAAGATACCTGTGAACTAGAAAAACACCTTATTCGTTCGGGTTTAGTGGATATCCAAAAAGCGATTCCTGGAATTTTAATCGATTTACGTTATTCGGATACCAATAATTTCATGCATATAGATGTTTATGGTGATTTAGAAAGAATATATCTTCAGCCCGATGTAGCCGAGAAATTAAGAATTGCCCAAGAATATTTACAGGAAATTGATTCGTCTTTGTCACTTTTAGTTTTTGATGGTGTTCGTCCTAGAAGTGTGCAACAAATTATGTGGGATACAGTAAATATTCCGATTAATGAGAGAGGTAAATTTGTTTCTAATCCCAAGAATGGTTCATTGCATAATTATGGAGCGGCTGTTGATTTAACTATTGCCAAATTAAACGGAGAAGAATTGGATATGGGAACGCCATATGATGATGCAAGTAAGCTTTCTTATCCTGCCATGGAAGCTGCGTATTTGCAAAAAGGTGAATTAACGAAAGAGCAAATTGCCAATCGAAAATTACTAAGAGCAGTTTTATCGAAGGGTGGATTTTGGAATATCCAAACTGAATGGTGGCATTTTAATTCTTGCAATAGGGAACAGGCAAAGCGGAAGTATGAAATCGTTGAGTAATTCGGGCGTTATTTTTGATATAGTTTCATTTTTCGATATAACTTTTCAGTTTATTTGATTTAAAGATTTATTTTCTTAAAAATTAAAATTATGAGAACATTACTAATCACTTTTATTTTTATGATAGCAGGCTTGGTTATCCATGCTCAAAACGTAAATGAAAAAATAGTAAAATACTGTAAATCCCAAATTGGAAAAACTGTAGATAGAGGAGAATGTTGGGATTTGGTAGCTTTTGCTTTAAACGATGCTCAAGCCAAATGGAATAATTATGATGTTTATGGCAAAGTCTATTCTGATAAAACAAAAATAAAAGCAGGAGATGTTTTAGAATTTCACGAAACTCATTTTGATAATCCGGATGGAACTTGGTTTATGATGGGTGAGCATTATGCGATTGTTTATGAAGTAAAAACAGGTGGCGAATTAGTAATCGTTCACCAAAATCATAATAATATTAGAAAGGTTCAAACTTTGAATTTGGATTTAGATAATTTGACGAAAGGCGAAATCATTTATTATCGACCTGAGGGGAAATAGATTGATTAATGTTTATTGAAAAATAAAATTCAAAAAGATAATCTATTTGCAATTCTTACATCATTCTTAAATCTTTGGTGAATCGTGCAATTATTTCATTCTCTCTATCTGTTGAAGGTGGATAAGATTCCGCAACCTTGCAAAGAATTTCTAAAAATTCCCATTTCAATTGATTGGTCAATTTATGAGAACCCAATTTCATAGCGTCTATTCCCCATTTATAAGAGGTTTCGAAATTAATATGTTCCTTATCTAAATAATTGGAAAATTATATCTGTATAATCAAAATCAGCATCAATGTTCTTGATTTCATTTTTAAGGAACGAATGAAGTTTTTCAAGTTCCTCCCGTTGAACCTGCCCATCAGCTTGTGCAACGGCATAAGCTATTTGTCCGAATCCGTAAAATAAGCTTTTTTTAGCGTCCATAGATTTGTGATTTGATGATGGGATGAAGATACGGATTTTTTGCCACAGAATTATAAATAAGATGAAGAATTTAACACAGATAACACAGATGGCACAGATTTTTTTGGAAAAGAAATAAAAAAATAATGCAATTTCAGCACACAAATTCATTTAACTCAGATGGCGCAGTTGACAAAGATATATAGAATGAATTAATTTGAATTTATTATTGTTAAAAGTTACTTCTTAAATTATTGTCAAAATCATTCTATTTATTTTCTTCATCTGTGTCATCCGTTTTATCTGTGTCAAAAAATCATTGCGAAAGCAATGCCTAAATCGTACTACTAAAAACCTGCGTTTCGGGCTTATCCCGATACAACCTTGCATCCAAAGCCATACAAATATTTCTTGAAAAAAGTTTTCCTCTTTCGGTTAATTTAATCCCGTTTTTATTTAATTTGAGCAAGATTTTAAAGGGTAATTTGAGATGTTGCCAAGCTGAGGCTTAAGATATCAAACAAGTTTTTACACCTGCGGTGTTATGGAGATGTCGCTCTTAAGGGGTTAGAAAACTAAAACAAAAATTCTGTAATATTAAAAATTTCGAACATCACTAATAACAACAGTTTTATTTATTGGAAAGAATTTAGCAACCCATTTGTTTTAGCTCTTTAGGAGCGACATCTCAATTGGCTCAGGGGTTTCAGTAATCCAAGTCTTTCAAGCCCTGTAGGAGCGATATCTCAAATGATTTTAATTATAAAAAAGGGTCATTGCTTTCTCAACGATCCTAAAATTTCAGAGAAAGAACTTTTAAGCGGCTGGAATCACTTTATTTCTAGAAATATTATTTTGCCGTTATTTCGTCAATATTGTTTCTAAAATACCTACTTATTTTTTAGTTTATACAAACTTATGGCAATATAGAAATACCAATACTAAAAACAGTGAAATATGAATTAAAAAGAAAAATTAAATGGAAATAAAGTCAGAACTAAACGGAAAGAGAATTTCAAATTTTCATTGACCTAAACATTCTTCTGCAATTTTATTGATTTCTGCTTCAGTAACGGTTACTTTAGTTTCGTCAGAATATTTTAGTTGTAATTTTGATGCACTACAGTCGCAGTATTTTTTAGCGGCTTCTTCGCCACCTAATGTTTCTTTTGCACTTTCAACGCAGGTTTGCATAAATGAAATGAATTTTTCATAGGTTCTATTTATTATGTGAACTAGTTATTCAAAAATTATTCCATAAAAAAACCCTCCAAAAAGGAGGGTTTTAAAAATTTTAAACTATTATTTTCCGCTCATCATATCAGCAGACATACATTGCATAGCCAATGAAGTTATTTCATCTTGACCAAGGTTAGCTAAAGATGTTGGATCTGGATATTTTTCCATGATTTTACCTAACGTGCAATCGCAATATTCTTTTGCAACATCTTCTTTCATTCCAGCTTTTGCTGATTCAAAACAAGAATTTACATATGCGTTTTGAACTTCTTCCGTCCAAGCACCTGTTGAAGCACTATTTTCTTCAGATTCTTCTCCTTCGCTGTCTTTAGCGTCTTCTTTTTTCTCTTCTTTTTTATCATCCTTCTTTTCATCTTTACTTCCGCAAGAAGTTAAAATAGCGGTGGAAAGGAACATTACACCAGCAAATAATAGAATTTTTTTCATTTTAAAGTTTTTTTGAATGAACGAGTGTTTTACTGTTCATTGTTATTTGATTAATTTAATTATAATATAAAGATATACCTTTTTTTTAAAAACAATAAAAGCCCGAAATATTTCCGGGCTTTTAATATTATAAATTGACAAAAATTATTCTGCCTTGATACATTCTTCAGCAATCTTTGTAAGCTCGTCTGGTTTCATATTTTCTAATTCAGCAGCTTTAGGATATTTTGCTTCAAATTTCTCTTGAGTACATGAACAATATTCTTTTGCCTTATCTTCACCAAGGCTACCTTTTGCTCCGTCAACACATGCATCCATGTATGCTTTTTTCTCTGCATCTGACCATCCGCTTGAACAAGAAGCAAGCGAAATCATCGCAATTGCAACTACTGAATAAATAACTTTTTTCATTTTAGATTTTTTTAATTTTTTGTAAAATTAGACAATTTTGGTAAAGGACAAAATTTTCCATTCGAAATTGGGTATTTATTTCGACCAAATTAATCTATAAACTATAAAAAAGAGATAGGGTTAACATTGCATACAACCCAGAGAGACTCGTTTTGGGTGAGTCGGGCACAAAACCACCTCGATCAGATATCCACGTTTTCTCTGATAAATCTATCTGATAACCTGCATTAAAACCTAAAGCAATATAGCGCATATTGAATCGAATATCTATTCCTGGATCCAATAAAATAGCAGCATTTGAATATTGAATGATGTTTCCGGGTGATTGATTAAAAATATTAGATGAAGTAATGGTTGGTAAAACATTATCAAATTCTTGAACGAACTTTAAATTACCATATCCAAATCCTAGTCTAGGAATGATATTAAAAACTTCACTGGTCGTGGCGTCATATCCAAAATAGCCTTTAACAAACATTCCACTAAATGAAAGTTGGCTACTGTCAGTATAACTATTGGATGTTTTAGGAAGAACATGAAAGGAAACAGAACCATACATAAACCAATCTTCATAAACCGTAATTGCTCCACCATAAATCATTTGAGGTGCTTTCATGGTTGGTAATCCATGAAAAGAAAAAGTAGAACTTAAATTTTCTAAATTCATAAAAAGAAAACCCGCATGTGCTTCAATATTGGGAAAGGTATAGCCATATTCAAATTCATCCTTAGTGGTATAATCTGTTATAACCTTTGCTGATTCTTCAATTTTATAGGCGTCATAATTAACAATCAAAAATTGATATTTATCATCAACCCCCTTAAAGAGAGAATCGCCTTTTTCAATTTCAATTAGTTTCAAACCTTCTTTTCCATGTTTATCAAATAATTTATTCAGCTGATCATCATTGGTGGCATTGATTTCAAAACTGGTACTTTGTGGGTAATAAATTCCAATGGATAATACTTTATTTTTTAAAACATCTTCTTCAGAAGAATTTAATCGTGTGGCTAAAGAATTGAAAAAATAAAAATCACACCATTTATCTTGAGCATTGACGGGTGTGTGACATCTCCCAAATTGTCCGTAAAATTTATCTCCTGGATATTTTTTTACCAATGAAATTAAATTATTATACATAAACTGTTCTCGGTAAATAAACGCTTGCATGGCCGAAGCATTGAGATATTCATTTCTTTTAAATTCGGCTTTAACACCTTCCATCATCTCATCAAATAAAGGGGCATTGTCTCCCAAATAATTCTGATAAATAGATTTTAAAGAATCATAATCATCTAAAATTAACTTTAATGTATTATCGGTATTGTATCTCGATCCGTTATTATAATTATAATTGTAATTGGATGATTTTTCTTCTTCTTCATTATCCTCTTCCTCGTTGTGCTCATCATCTACTTTTCCCGCTAACGCTTTTAAAGTTTCAATATTTAATAAAATGGATGCAGGTGCTTTTTTGTTGGGTAAAATCATACTCATTGCCTTTATTGGGGTAGAGAAGGATCTTTCGATATCGATTCCATGAACCATTATTTTTTTATCTTCAGGCAACGTTTTATTAAATTCCATCAATGCTTTATAGAGTAAAGCATATTCGTCATACGAATAATCTTCTAACACTTTAAAAACAGTAGAATCACCCGACTGAATATAGGAATTAACCAACCAGCCGCGGCTTACACCAAACTCTAGAAAAAGATGTCGTGCCCCAGTTTTATAATAGAGATATTTCAACATTTTAAGTTGAAGCTTATAATTACTGGTTCTGAAATTATGGTTCTCGCCTGTAAAAAACACGGAATAATTTGGCGCAACCGAATCTAACAGGGATAAAGTTTTGAAGTCATCATTGTTTTCAATATCCAAAGTAACCACGTTTTTTTGGGCTTGAATCGCCGAAAAACAGGCTGTTATACTAGTAAGAAGGAGTAATCTACGCATGGTTATTTTCTGTGATTTAAAGATAATTAAAATAAAATTATCCAAAGGGTAAAAATATTTTAAACGGTTTGTAACCTTAACTTGAAATTGGTGTTATAATGGAGAACATGCAGCAAAAAAGCCCTTATCATAAAGAACTTTCAGAAATGGAAGCTGAATATCGCGAGATTCAGAGAGCTCAGGGTGATTCACGCTTTTTTGAACCCTTGTACACCAGATATCATCAGCCAGTGTTTAGATTTATCTATCAACGTGTGGAGGATAAAGAAAATGCATTTGATATTACCGCACAGGTTTTTTTAAAGGCTTTAACCAATTTATCGAAATATCAATTTAGAGGCGTTCCTTTTAGTTCATGGCTTTTTAGAATTGCTTTTAGCGAAATTAATCAGGCTTTTAGGAATGATAAATTTAAGCATACCATTAATTTGGATACACCAACAGCAAGAAGATTAGCTGGAGAAGTTGAAGATGATACATTGGAGAATTATGAAAAATGGATTCCTGCCTTACTAAATAAACTGGATGAAGAAGAGGTGGCGATGATTGAAATGAGATTTTTTGAAGGACGATCTTTTAAAGAAATAGGTGAAATTTTGAATATCACAGAAAATAACGCAAAAGTTCGAGGACATCGAGCATTAGAAAAATTACGAAATGTTTATAAAAAATACGCAGCAAAAATATGAGCTATAATTACAACTTTAACCGAAAAGAAATGTCTGCCGAGGAAATTGCCTCCAGAATGGATTTCGGAGAATTGCTTTCTAATTACAAAATAATTACCAAGCCCTTTTTTAAAACTGGATGGTTTGCCACCACGATGACAGTGGCAGTAATAGGGGCAGTCGCATTGATTTTGATGACTAGTTCGCCTAAAGAAGAAACAAATTCAAATCCTAAAACAGCAATAAATGAAAAAACGGTTACTTATAAAGAAGATTCTCCCTGTGTAAAACCTCCTCAAAAAAATGCCGACATTCCTTTTAACTCTTATCAAATTGATAATTCAACGGGAGGTAATTTCACTCATCCTTCTGGTTCCGAAATAAATATTCCTGCTAATTCTTTTTTTGCCAATGGAAAACCCGTTGATGGAAAAGTAGAAATTCGTTACCGTGAATTTCGTGATCAAGCCGATTTTATTTTATCAGGAATTCCGATGACTTATGATTCGGCTGGAAAACAATATCATTTTGAATCGGCTGGAATGTTAGAAATACGTGCTTTTAAAAATAATCAACCCATCGACTTTAAGGGAGATGTGGAAGTAAATTTTGTTTCGGATTATAAGGATACCAAATACAACTTTTACTATTTAAACGAACAGGATAAAAATTGGGAAAGTTTAGGGAAAGATGAAGTGGTTTCTGAAGATAATAAAAACCAAAACAAAACGATACCCAACGAGACTTCTGATCAGAAGGCTACTCAAAAAGAAATTAAAGTTAAAGAAGAAAAATTGGCTGTTGTTAAAACAGAAATTAGAACTTTATTAAATGATAAACCCGAAGAACCAATAAAATTAAACAAACAGAATTTCAATTTTAAATTCGATGTTTTAGCGGAAGAATTTCCTGAACTTTCTTCTTTTTCTACTTCTAAATTTGAAGTAAGCCCAACAGAAAAAAACTTCACTCAAAAAATATTTGATTCAGAATGGGAAGATATTAAATTGATAGAGGATTCTAAATCGGGAAATTTAAATATGCAACTCTCCAAAGGCGCATTAACTAAGAAATTTGCTATTTATCCTGTTTATGAAGGAGCCGATTATCAAACGAGAAAAGAAAAATTCGATTCAGAATTAAAACAATATTCTGCAAAATTAGATAGTCGATTAGCTGAAGAGAAGAAATTGGAAGATGAATTAGTTTCATTGAGAGAAAATTCAAAAAAGAAAAGTAAAGAACTCACTCAACAATGGTCAGAAAACAAGAAGAATAATTCTACTCTAATGCCCGAAGAAGGAGCGCATGAATCAATTTTGGGAAGAGTTGAAAATGCGAAATACAATAATATGAGAGCTGTGAGTGGAGTTTTAACTTCAGGAGAATTTAAATATGACCGAAAGTTGAAATTGCCATCTATGGGAGTTTTTAATTGTGATCATCCTGTTTTGTTGCCGATTGCCGCTAAAGGAAAAAAACATCGTTTTCAATTTAGAAATAAAGACGGAATTTCATTAGGAATGATGTTGATTTATGTTTTAGAAAAGAAAAGAAATGTAATGTTTACTTACACGCCAGAAGATTTTGAAAGCATAAAAATGTCGGATGATCGAGAAAATATTATTGTTGGAATTACAAGCCAAGGCTATGTGGCAGTTGCATTGGAAGCAGACCTTAAATTATTAGATTGGGAAAGCAATAACTTAGATGTAAATATGCGCGTTTTTGAAAACATAAAAGATCCGGCTGAATTGAAAAAAATTCTTAATCCTAATTCATGAAAAAAGGATTACTTTTTATTTGCTTAATGCTAGTGGCTGCTTCCATTTTTTCTCAAGGAAAAGAGGGTATAATTAAAGTGCGTAAAAAATTGTCTTCCACTCCAACTATTTCGGGCTTAGCTGGTGGTGAAATTGAGGCTTCACTATTATGTTCTGGAGAAGGAATACTCATAAATAAAAACATCAAAGTGATTTCATTCGTTTTTTATGCTGATTATGGATCGAAAGAAATTTCGATTAAACACAATGGAAATTCATTAAACAAAGATGCTTGCGAATTGATTGCCGTTTTAAAAAGTGGAGCAGAAGTTTATATTAATGAAATAGCCGTAATTGATAGTAAGGGTCGAGAGTCTATTACAACGCCAATGAGGTTTACTATTAAATAGACTGAGGAGACATAAGTATTGAGCCTTAAGATTAGACTTGGGAGACATAAGTATTAAGACTTAAGACTGGATTCGTTTCCATTTTCAAGTCTTAAGTCTTACGTCTAAATACTCTTCAATCTATCTTCAATCTAAAGCTTTAGCATAATCGGATAGATATTTATAATTAGGCATAAGTTTTCCGTCTTTACAAATAGAAGCACGTTCAATTACTTTATCTACATCTTCAATCAGTAAACAAGGAAGAATTTTTTCTATCAATACATCGCCAAAATCAACACTAGCGTCTTTTGGTAATTCACAGGGTAAATTATCTACAGCCATCACACCAATTGAGTTTGGAGAGTAAAAATCGGCTTCTACACCTGTTTTGGGATCATAACCATAAAATGGATCTGCGATGGTGGAAGAGCGAAGGGTAGAGGCAATAGGTGCGGCCACATCACAGCTAATATCACCAATTACTTTTATCTTGAAATTCTTATCCTGATAATCTTTTTTCGAAATAATCACTGGAGCATTTTTATCCCAAAAATGACAAGGAATATACATATTGGCTTCACAAGCATATTTCATAAAGTCAGACACAAATAATTCGGGATGCTCATAAAATTCTTTACTGTCAAATGGTTTACCTTTTTTATGTTTGTTATAATCTCTCGAATGCAAAACAGTATAAACAGGTGAATTGTATTTGTACTTTAGAAAATCATCTGAACTAACATGTCTCAAGCCTAGTTTGCTTAGTATTTCTACACAACCGCTTCCCACACGTCCAGTTCCAGTAACAACAATTTTATAATGATCGGGTAATTTTATTTTTTTTAATTCCTTTTCCATTTCCTTTTGATCAAAACACTCATGGGCTGGTTTCAATTCAAATATTCCGTATTTCTCGCCATAGGCTCTAAAAGAATTATAGCAACCCACAATTCCTGCATACCTACCAAAAGCAATAAGTCGATTTCCTTTGATATCCGTCAGCGTTTCATAATCTACCATGGTGATTTTAAAATCAATCATTTTCTTTAATAAAAATCGATTATGAGGTTGTCTTTTGATAGTATGTGAAAAGAAAAAATAATTGACTTTAGGAATTAAATCAATCAATGGAACTTCTTTTATTCCCAATAAAATATCACATTCTGTCATTTTCTCGGCAACTTCAATTCCTAAATTACGGTAGGCTTGATCGGGAAAACATCTTTTTACACTGGGTTGAACAATGATTTTTACAAATGGATAAATTTCCATTGAGCGTTTACATTGTTCCGGGCTTAATGGCACCCGTTTATCAGGAGGAACTTTTCCTTCGCGAATGATACCGATTTTTAACCCTTTTTGCATAAAGCAAAGATAATAGAAGAACTGGGAAATTCAACCCTTCGATACGATTTTCGAAGACTCAAATCTACTCAGGGTGACAAGATAGTTCAAAGTTCAAAATTGTTTATTGGAAAAAAAATGTATTGTTTTTCGTCTTCATTAAACATTAAACATTAAACAGAATCATCTCGCTTTAAACGATTCAATCCCCATTTTATATACTCTCAACGCTCTTTCTCGAGCAAATTTATGATCTACAATAGGAGGTATATAATTATCAATATCAAAACCTGGAATCCATCGTTTAATATATTTCATGTCTTTATCAAATCTCTCCATTTGAGAGGTTGGATTGAATATTCTAAAATAAGGTGCGGCATCACAACCCGTTCCCGCAGCCCATTGCCAATTTCCATTATTAGAAGATAAATCATAATCCAATAATTTTTGTGCGAAGTAAGCTTCGCCCCATCGCCAATCAATCAATAAATGTTTACATAAAAAACTAGCCACTACCATTCGCACACGATTATGCATAAATCCAGTTTGATTTAATTCATTCATTCCAGCGTCAACCATCGGGTAACCTGTTTTTCCGTTACACCATGCATCAAACATCTTTTCGTTATTTTCCCATTGAATATTATCATAGGCAGGCTTATATGAATTATTCACCACTTGTGGATAATGGTAAAGTATTTGAACAAAGAATTCGCGCCATGCAAGTTCGGTTGTATATACTTGACTAACTTTTAAACTTTGTCGCACTAATTCCCGAATACTAACCGTTCCAAATCTTAAATGTGCGCCAGCCTTACTTGTTTTATCGTCTCCAGGTGAGTTTCTATACTTCTCATATCCATTTAAAGTTGATTTTGAATAATCAATCTCTGGAACCTTAATTTTACTTTTAGTAAATCCAATTTCTTTTAATGTTACTTCTGGAAATTGAAAATCGGCCATTTTATTTAGCTTTTTCTCAGAAGGAAATTCTTGATATTTATCGGGAGTTAACAACGAAAACCAAACTTTAGAATAGGGTGTAAAAACATGGTATGGGGTTCCATCACTTTTAGTTACTTCTTCTTTTTCAAAAATGACGTGATCTTTAAAAGTAAAAATCTGCTTTTTATTTTCAAGGAATATTTTTTTAACTTCTTCATCTCTAGCTATAGCATAAGGCTCATAATCGCGACTAAAGTAGATTGATTCACATTTAAATTCATTGATTAATTCTTTCCAAACCTCTACTGGTTTTCCAAATTTCACCAATACGGATGAATTATATTTTTTGAGTTTACTATTTATTTTAATAATGGAATCATGAATAAAAGAAACACGTGCATCCTCTTTATCCGAAAGTTGCGAAAGGATTTCGGTATCAAAAATAAAAACAGGAACAACGGGCAATCCTGAATTTAATGC
>CAMBFX010000028.1 GCA_945865695.1 Chryseobacterium gleum
GGAGTGAGTAATGTGAATTTTTTAAAAACGGCTATCAATGAAATTCGTGCCTATAAAAATATGGAGCCTATTTCTGCTAAAGATTTTTTAGCAATGGTAAAAGATAAATCTGCATTGGTAGAGTTAGATTCTAAATTAGCCAGTCGTTCAGTAAACGAAGGGTTTTCAGGAGGAGAAAAAAAGAGAAACGAAATTTTTCAAATGGCGATGCTTGAACCAAAACTTTCTATTTTAGATGAAACAGATTCTGGTTTGGATATCGATGCTTTAAGAATTGTAGCAAATGGAGTAAATAAATTACGTACAAAAGACAATGCAACTATTGTCATCACACATTACCAACGATTGTTAGATTATATTATTCCAGATTTCGTGCATGTTCTTTACAATGGGAAAATCGTAAAATCTGGTGGAAAAGAATTAGCGTTAGAATTGGAAGAAAAAGGTTATGACTGGATTAAAGAAGCTGTGAAATGAATGTGATGACACAGAACCCAGCCAAAGAAAAAATCATCTCCTTATTGGAAAAAAATCCACTAACAGGAAATGATGATTTTAGAAAAGAAGCGAAAAAAGCTTTAGAAGAATTAGACATTCCTACTTCTAGAAATGAGGATTGGAAATATACGAAAGTGACAAAGATTCTTAATGAAGAATATAAGAATGTAAAAGGTAAAACTACAGATTTAAGTTCCTTCTCTTCTTATGAAAAATTAATCGTTGTTGACTCAAAAAATCAAAATGAACAAAGAACTTTCGAAAAACTTCCTTACTTCAATCATTCTAAATCAATTTTTTCAGCAATAAACGGTGCTTATTATACAGATGGTTTTTCTTTTGATTCTCCTATAAAAAATACGGCCATCGTTCATTTTGTTAGTGGTAATTCTATTTCTAATATTCGACATTCTTTTAAAGCGAAGAAAGGAACAGAATCTACTATTGACCTTTATTTTATTTCAGATGAAGAAATAAATTTTTCGAATATTGTTGTTCAATGCGAAGTAGAAGAAAATGCGCATTTGAAATTGAATATTTTTCAAAACGAAGGCACAAAATCTTCGCAAGTAAATTTGGTTCATTGCTATCAACATAAAAACAGCAAATTTACTATTCATACTATTTCTACTGGAGGAAATCTCACCAGAAACGATTTGAATATTATTGTTGACGGAGAAAATTGCGAATCGATTTTAAATGGTATTTATCTTACCGATGAAAATCAACATGTAGATAATCATACTTTAGTCGATCATCGAAAGCCGCATTGCTATAGCAATGAAAAATACAAAGGAATCATGAACGGAAATTCTACTGGAGTTTTCAATGGTAAAGTTTTTGTTAGACAAGATGCTCAGAAAATAAATGCTTATCAATCGAATCAAAATATACTTTTGAGTGATGATGCCACCATCAACACTAAACCCGAATTGGAAATTTATGCGGATGATGTAAAATGTTCGCATGGATCTACCACAGGACAATTAGACGAAGAAGCCATGTTTTATTTACAAGCAAGGGGAATCGGAAAAGAATCGGCTCGAAAACTTTTGGTTCAAGCATTTTTGGATGAAGCCGTGAATGAAATCGATTCAGAAATTTTCAAGGAGAAAGTTCTAAAAGTAATAAACGAAAAATTGAAGTGATTGAATCAAAATTAAATATCGAAGAAATACGTGAGCAATTTCCAATACTAAACCTATCAGTTAATGGAAAACCTTTAATCTACTTTGATAATGGGGCCACCGTTCAAAAACCTAAATTGGTGATTGATGCTATTTCTGATTACTATTCTAATGTTAATGCCAACATTCATCGTGGCGTGCATAGTTTGAGTCAAATGGCCACTGCACGATATGATAAGGCTAGACAATTTATTGCCGATTTCATTAATGCAGAATTAGCCGAAGAAGTTGTTTTTACCAGAGGAACAACAGATAGTATTAACTTAATTGCTTATTGTTTCGAAAAATTTATTTCAGAAAATGATGAAATTATCATTTCAGAAATGGAACATCATTCCAATATTTTACCTTGGCAAGTATTATGTGAAAAGAAAAAAGCAAAACTGAAAGTGATTCCTGTAAATGATATTGGGGAATTGATTATTGATGATTTTAATAATTTATTGAGCGATAAGACCAAATTAATTGCAATTACACATATTTCAAATACATTGGGAACCATTAATCCCGTAAAAGAAATTATATCCATTGCACATAAAAATAATATTCCTGTTTTAATTGATGGAGCACAATCTATTCCGCATTTAAAAGTTGATGTGCGAGATTTGGATGCAGATTTCTATGTTTTCTCAGGACACAAAGTTTATGCTCCAACTGGAATTGGAATTTGCTATGCAAAGAAAAAATGGTGGGATCAATTTTCGCCCTATCAAGTGGGTGGCGGAACCATTAAAACAGTTTCTTTCGAAAAAACCGAATATGCCGAAGCACCTCATAAATTTGAAGCAGGAACACCTAATATAGAAGGAGCAATTGTTTTAGCTGAGGCCATAAAATTTGTGTCTGCTATTGGAATTGAAGAAATTCATCAGCATGAAAATGATTTATTGAAATACGCTAATGAAAAATTAAAAGATTTTCCTGAAGTAAGAATTATTGGTGAAGCTGAAAATAAAGCTGGAGTTATTTCTTTTGTTGTTGATGGAGCGCATCCATTTGATGTGGGAACAATTTTGGATAAGCAAGGTGTTGCAGTTAGAACAGGACATCATTGTACTCAGCCATTGATGAAAAAATTTGGTGTTCCAGGAACCATTCGTATTTCATTTGCGATTTATAATACGAAAGAAGAAATAGATATTTTTATTTTCGCTTTACAAAAAGCGATTAAAATGTTGAAATGAGTGAATCGATAAAAAATATTGAAGATGAAATCATTTCTGAATTTGAAATGTTTGGCGATGACTGGGAAGGTCGCTACGAGCATTTGATTGATTTGGGAAGAACGATTCCATTGATTGATTCAAAATTTAAAAATGAAGATCATTTAATCAAAGGTTGTCAGAGTCAAGTTTGGTTGAAAGCAGAATATAAAAATGAAAAATTATTTTTTTCGGGTGATAGTGATGCAGCGATTCCAAAAGGGATTGTTGCCTTGATGATTCGTGTTTTAAGCGAACATTCACCAAAAGAAATTTTGGATGCCAATTTAGATTTTATCAATAAAATTGGATTGAAAGATCATTTATCTCCTACGAGAGCGAATGGATTAGTGAGTATGATTAAACAAATGAAAACGTATGCATTGGCATACAACAAATAGTTTTAGCAATGACAAAAGCAGAATTAGAATCAGAAATAATAAAAGCGATCAAAACAGTTTATGATCCAGAAATTCCTGTAGACGTTTTTGAATTAGGATTGATTTATGAAATTCGTATTGATGAAAATAACGATGTAGAAATTGTGATGACATTAACTTCTCCCTCTTGTCCCGAAGCAGAAGTTATTCCTGGTCAAATTGAAGCTAAGGCTGCTTCTGTTGAAGGAGTAAAATCGGCAAAAATAAATCTCACATTTGATCCACCATGGACAAAAGAAATGATGAGTGAAGAAGCGCAATTGGAGTTGGGATTCCTTTAGATTTTTAGTAGTTAGACATTAGTATTTAGACTGGAAAAATTTCGCATTCAATTTTACAATTCTTTAAAATCGAAGATTTTCCTCTCTGCGAACTCCGCGCCCCTGCCTCACGGTAGGCTAGTCTGCGTGAAAAATCTCGAGCGTGAAATAAATCTATTAAATGGATTCCTGCATTTTACTTCTCGTTCTCCACTTCAAAAACGCATTTGTAAAAACAGATAAAAGAATGATTAAGGTTCCAATATAAAATCCCGCATGCATTTTTTCTTCTCCGGGATATAAAATCACAGCAAGAATAATAGTATAAACCGGTTCCATATTTACAGAAATGCTTACCGTATAAGGAGAAAGTTTTTTCATAATCCAAACACTCACTACAAATGGAATGGCCGTACAAAAAATACTTAAAATCATTAAATTCATTATATCACCATTTGCTAATGAAATAGTATCCATCGATAAATTTCCCATGATCAAATTGAAAATAGAAATACCAATAAATCCACCTACCATTTCATAAAAAGAAATGACAGTGCTATCTATTTTTTTAACCATTCTTGCATTCAAAACGGTGAATAAAGCCGCAAAAAATGCAGAGATAATGCCCCAAACAAATCCTACGGTATGGTCTGTTTCCACTCCCATTAAAACCGCTACACCAATGATTACGCCAATTCCCAATAACAATTCATACTTAATGATTTTTGTTTTTGAAATCAAGGGTTGTAAGAGTGCGGTAAAAAAACTGGAGATGGCCATACAAGAAACCGAAACGGAAACATTCGCTATTTTTATTGCACCATAAAAAAATATCCAATGAAGTGCGATGATAATTCCAATTCCGAATAACTGTAAAATTTCTTTGGATGGTAAAACGAATTTTCTTCCGGTGAGCAACATGAAAATTCCCAATGCACCAAAAGTGATCATCATTCGATACCAAACCAAAATGTTTTGTCCGACAGTGATTTCTTTACCTAAAATACCCGTAAAGCCCCATACAAAAACGATGATGTGAAGGATGAGTTGTAAACGAAAAGTGTTTTGCATGTGCCCAAAGGTAAGAGTGAAAAAGAGTATTCCAATTAAATTTTGGATATATTTTAGGCACTACAAAATCTTCAAATATTAAAAACTTGAATTTTTAGCGATACGTAATACTACAAATAAAATTAAGGAAGATTCATTGCTTATTTACCCTTTCGTATAATCTGAAATTTACGTGAAGAATGATGAACTGCGATTACATCTATTAATTTTGCAGTTACAATTTTATAAACTATGCGATAATTTCCTAAATCAATTCTCTAATATTATCCCTTCCAATTTCTGGAACAATTCTACCCGATTTAGGAAAGTTTTCAAGTATTTCAACAGATTCCAGAAATATATTATTTTGAATTTCTGCAAATTTCTTTGAGTCTTTGGAAATAAAAGCGGCAATATTTTGCATGTCAAAAAGCGCTTGTTCCGACCAATTTATTTGAACCATTTTTTCATGCGGAGTTTAGCTTCCTTTGTAGAAATTGTTTGACCTTTTTCGGATTGACTTAAACCGGTTTCCACCTTTTGTAAGAAAATTACACGGTCCAACAAATCATCTATCGAAAAACTTTCGGGCATGTTCTTCAAGCTTTGGATCAGTTTTTTCTTGGTTATCATACATATTCAATTTATTCAAATTTACATAAAAAAATAATACAAATAAAACCTATTTCTTTGCCAAATATTCTTCAATTTCTGCCACTGAAACAAAATGTATTTTTTGAAAAAATTAAATACAAAAAAAATGCAACTCATCTCCGATGCTCTATACTACCTCGGTAACACGAAGTAAATACGCCTCTTCATCTTTCGCTTACTCCACCTTGATAAGAGGAAGTAACCGCAGCAAGAAAGTGTCGGTAAATAATCTTATTTTTTAGTCTTCACCTTTTTTTGATGCTTATCCGCCTCTTCCAACGCTTCAAAAAACTCTTCTCCGTATTTACGGATGAGAGGTTCTTTTAGGAATTTATAAACCGGCACATCTAATTTAGCCCCGCATTTACAAGCAGGTTTACAAATATCTAGCTCTTGATAGTTGATTGCTTCACCCGTTGTGAGTTGGGCTATTCTAATGGGAAACAAATGACAAGAAATAGGTTTTTTCCAAGTGATTTTTCCATCGTAATAGGCTTTTTCTATTCCACAGAGAGCGGTTTTTTTACTTGTGCTGAGGTCACTCGAAGCATCATCAAAGATCACATAAGCACATTCTTTTCCTTTTATCAATGGCGTAACCATGTCGCCATCGCTATCTACTATGTATTTTCCTTGCTTTTCGATGGCTTTGATACCTTCAGGGCGTAAATAAGGCTTCACGATATCATAAATGTCATCTAAAATACCGGTTTCTTCGGCTTCTAAGGGCGCTCCTGAATCTCCTTCAATACAACATGCACCTTTGCAAGCATGGAGGTCGCAAACGAACTTTTTTTGCAGCACATCGTCTGAAACAAGAATATCTTCAATGATGATCATGGGTGTAAAAGTAATATGTAAATGTGTTAATATGTGAATGTGAAAATAAAAAGGCCTAAATCAATTGGATAAATCATGCTTGATAAAACTATAAACAATGAGCACTTAACATTTTATCTCGCGAATTCTCAAAACTTTAAACCTCAAACTTTAAACAAATCTTTATCTTTGCCCCATGAGCGCACAACAAGAAGATAAATTAAAAGACATCATTAGCCACTGCAAAGAGTATGGCTTTGTATTTCCGAGCAGTGAAATTTATGACGGACTTTCGGCCACCTATGATTATGGACAATTAGGAGCTGAGCTAAAAAATAATATTCGCCAATATTGGTGGAAGAGTATGGTACAAATGCACGAAAACATTGTAGGAATAGATGCCGCTATTTTTATGCATCCAACCACTTGGAAAGCTTCTGGGCATGTGGATGCTTTCAATGATCCATTGATTGATAATAAAGATTCTAAGAAAAGATATCGTGCGGATGTTTTGTTGGAAGAACATATGGAGAAAATCCGTCAGAAGAATTCAAAGGAAATTGAAAAAGCTTCGAAAAAATTTGGTGAAAGTTTTGATGCGGTGCTTTTTTGTCAAACCAATCCAAATATTTTACGCAACAACGAAAAAATAAAGTCGATTGAAGATCGCATGCGTGATTCATTGGAAAAAGGTGATTTGGTTGCTTTACAACAACTCATTGTGGATTTAGAAATTGTTTGTCCGGTATCAGGAACTAGAAATTGGACGGAAGTTCGTCAGTTTAATTTGATGTTCTCAACAGAATTAGGTTCTGTAGCTGGAGATTCTGCCACTATTTATCTTCGTCCAGAAACGGCTCAAGGTATTTTTGTGAATTTTCTGAACGTACAAAAAACTGGAAGGATGAAAATTCCATTCGGGATTGCACAAACCGGTAAAGCTTTTCGTAATGAAATTGTAGCGCGACAATTTATTTTCCGTATGCGTGAGTTTGAACAAATGGAAATGCAATTTTTTGTTCGACCAGGAACAGAAATCGAATGGTATAATTACTGGAAGGAAACCCGAATCAAATGGCATCGTTCATTGAGTATGGGTCAAGAAAATTATCGTTTCCATGATCATATTAAGTTAGCGCATTATGCCAATGCTGCTTGCGATATCGAATTTAATTTCCCAATGGGTTTTAAAGAATTAGAAGGAATTCATTCACGAACAGATTTTGATTTATCGGCACATGAAAAATTTTCAGGAAAGAATATCAAATATTTTGATCCGGAATTGAATCAATCTTATGTTCCTTATGTGGTGGAAACTTCGATAGGATTGGATAGAATGTTCTTGGCAGTTCTCTCGGTGGCTTATCAAAACGAAAAATTAGAAGATGGTTCGGATAGAGTGGTGTTAAGAATTCCACCAGCACTTTCTCCTGTCAAAGCTGCTATTTTACCATTGGTAAAAAAAGATGGTTTACCAGAAATCGGAAGAAAAATTATTGATAAATTAAAATTAGATTTCAATTGTCAGTATGACGATGGTGATTCTATCGGAAAAAGATATAGAAGACAAGATGCGATTGGAACACCTTATTGTATCACTGTGGATCACCAAACGATTGAAGATAATACCGTGACTATTCGTGAAAGAGATTCGATGAAGCAAGAACGAGTTTTAATTGATCAGCTTACCTCTATTATTGATGGGAAAGTGAATATGAAAACATTATTAGCGAATTAGCCAACTATTTCATGACCGAAGGGAATAATAAGCGAATGAGCTGATGAAATTCAGTTGGGTGTGAAAAGATAACAAGAAACGAAAAACGAATAATCAATTATGTTCGCCACAAAAAAAGAAAAAGTATTTTTCATTCTAGCCGGAATCTTCATCACCAATGCGGTGTTGGCGGAAGCAATTGGTGGAAAACTGATTGAGATTGGTCCGTTTATTATGAGTGTGGGAATTATTCCATGGCCAGTTGTTTTTTTGACTACCGATTTGATTAACGAATATTATGGAAAAAAGGGAGTGCAAGCGATTTCTAGGTTTACAGCTATTCTGATAATTTTCATGTTTGCTGTTTTGTTTTTCTGTATGAGTGTTCCGGCTTGGGACAAATCCCCGGTGAGTGGAGAAGAGTTTAATTCTGTATTTGGGCAAAGCTCTGCGATTATCATTGGAAGCATCATTGCATTTTTGGTTGGACAATTTGTAGATGTTAAGGTATTTTGGTTTTTACGTGAGCGAACAGGTAAAAAAATGATTTGGTTACGCGCCACTGGTTCTACTGCTGTTTCACAATTGGTAGATACTTTTATTGTGGTAGGAATAGGATTTTGGTTAACTGGAAAAGTTTCTACTGCTGATTATATCAATATGTCGCTCACGGGGTATACTTGCAAATTACTAATTGCATTTGCACTTACACCTGTCATTTATTTAGGACATGGCGCCATCGATAAATATTTTGGAGAGAAGGAAGCCGATAAGTTGATGGATGAGGCGGAGAAGGAATCGGTTTAGTGAAAACCATTTAGTTTGTTTTAAGAATTTAACCGCAGAGGCGCAGAGGAAATACCAAGAAAAAATTATACATCCAAGAACTCAAAGAAGCTTCGCTTTTCAAAAGAGATTTCAAAAAGAACGCAAAAAAAATTTTTGTATTTAAGTTTTCTTTTTCTTTTCTTTATTCGCTACGCTCATGAGAAAAGTTGCGCCTTCGCGGTTAATTTTCTTTAGATTGAAGTGGTTTATCTTTACTTCGTAATCTCAATTCTCTTCAATGCTTTTCAAATGAGATTAAGCAGAATTAGCCGCTTATTTGAATAATAAAGTTAATCCAACTCAAGATTTAAACACTGAGGTGCTTCCACGTGAATTTCTCGCTATGCTGAATGATTCTTGTAGCTTTAGCGATATCAAAAACGCACTCATTCATTCGTGTGCGATATTTATTCACCATCAATGAAGGATCGAATGATTTGAAATAAAATGCTTCGTGTCCGCCAACCTCTAGTAATGTAGATTTATCAGGATTTGATGGATGAACTAAAACCTTTGCAAGAGGATTCATTGGAGAAATCGGCATTTGAATAGTTAGATTTATCTTCTTTGGTGGAAAGTAAGATGACGGGAAAATCGTTTTCGGAAATTGTAAAGGAGAAGGCAACGTGATCAGTATATTTTATTTTGGCATTCGGAATTTTAGTATCTTTAATTCTAAATTTGAAAAGAATCGCTCCAAATGAATGAGATTAGTTTCCATAAGATTTCCGATAGAAAATCATCTACTTTTAGTATCCTTATTCCTTCATGGAATAACCTCTCACTACTTCAATTATGCATAGAATCCATACAGAAAAATTCGGTTTATACGCATCAAATCATTGTTCACGTTAACGAAGGAAAAGATGATA
This sequence comes from Chryseobacterium gleum, assembly GCA_945865695.1. Taxonomy (GTDB): domain Bacteria; phylum Bacteroidota; class Bacteroidia; order Flavobacteriales_D; family UBA2798; genus CAMBFX01. The sequence goes on from CAMBFX010000028.1 coordinate 9,528, forward strand.
CTATTGCTTTTTTAAAATCTCAAAAAATAGATTATACTTTTTCTAAGGAGAATATTGGAATTTGCAAAGCAGTTAATGCTTGTCGCTCTTTAGCAGAAGCGGAATTGCTTGTTTATATCAATGACGACATGTATGTTTGTCCGAACTGGGATGAACCACTTTTCAAAGAAGCCCAATCGCTAGGTCACCCTTATTTTTTTCTTTCTTCAGTGATGATAGAGCCGCGTGAAACCGGAAATAATTGTGTTATTGCTCCTCATAATTTTGGAACTGACCCTACGAATTTTAGAGAGGCAGATTTGGTAAAGGAATTTGAATCTTTTTCATTCCATGATTTTTCGGGAACAACTTGGCCTCCATCTTTGATTCATGTGCGTCTTTGGGATATCGTTGGAGGATTCAGTGTAGAATTCTCTCCAGGGATGTATTCCGACCCTGATCTTTGCATGAAATTATGGCTGAGTGGTGTGCGCTATTTCAAAGGAATTTCCGCCTCAAGAGTTTATCATTTTATGTCTAAATCAACCGTGAGAATAAAAAAGAATGATGGTAAAAAACAATTTCTAAAAAAGTGGGGATTTTCTGCTTCTTATTTTATGCGAGAAATTTTGAATCGCGGTGAAATTTTTAAAGGGCCATTGCCGGATAAGGAATTTAAGATTCCATTTAAAGATAAGATGAAAAAACTATTTTCTTAAAATCTTTAATGCTCCTTTGTACTTGAGAAAAACTTCCCTGGATGTGATGGCCGCAATCTTATAGCCGAAATAACCATCTAATATTCCTTTCTGAATGAAATACATTTTGATGAATCTTACAGCTGGACTAAAAATCATTTTTAAATAAATACTTTTTCCTGATTGGGCTATTTTTTCAGCTCCAAGTTGCGCATATTTTTCAGATCGATTTACATGCTCATCAATGGAGTAATACGAGTAGTGAAGGATATTAAATGGAAATTCATTCACCGAAATATTTTCATCTAGTGATAGTTCTTCATGAACAAATCCGCCTTTCCAACAGGCTTCGTTGCGATTGAATAATCTTATTTTTTTATCTGGATACCAACCGCCATTACGAATCCATTTACCGCAATAGTTGGTAAGACGATTGAATCGATAGGCGCCTGAAAATCCATTGTTTTTTATTTCTGAAATTTTACTTCTCAGTTCATCCGATAGAACTTCATCCGCATCCAATGAAAGTATCCAATCATTTTGTGCAATGGAATTCGCAAAGTTTTTGGTGTCGGCATAACCCAACCATTTTATTTGAACGAATTTTGCTTTGTATTTTTCGCAAATGAATTGTGTATTATCCGTGGAGAAAGAATCCACTACAACAATTTCATCAGCCACATCTTGTAGCGAGCGAAGGCAACGTTCAATATTACGTTCTTCGTTTAGAGTGATGATAACAACGCTTAGTTTATGCACAGATTAATTATTGAGTTCTTGCTTCGCCATATTTTTTAAACACAGATAAGAAGGATGTCACCGATGAAATACAATTTTTAACACAGATAAAACCGATGTCACAGTTGTTAAGTTAATGAAAGTATAATTTATTTTATGCATAATACCCTAAATTTAATTCAGCGTTAGCTGAATATCTGTGCCATCTGTGTCAAATCTAAATATCAATATTCCATTTAGCGTTAGCTAAATATCTGTGTCGTCTGTGTTAAATCTTAATCCAATTTCAATACCGCCATAAATGCTTGCTGCGGAATTTCTACTTTTCCAACTTGACGCATTCTTTTCTTACCTTCTTTTTGTTTCTCTAAAAGTTTTCTTTTACGAGAAATATCTCCACCATAACATTTGGCGGTAACGTCTTTTCGCAAGGCTTTGATCGTTTCACGAGCAATAATTTTTGCACCAATAGCTGCCTGTATAGGAATTTCGAATTGTTGTCTTGGAATCAATTCTTTTAATTTCTCACACATTCTTTTTCCTAAATCATAAGCATTATTGCGATGAATTAAAGCAGATAATGCATCTACTTGCTCGTTTGCCAATAAAATATCCATCTTAATCAAATCTGATTCACGATAACCAATTGGATGATAGTCGAAGGATGCATAACCTTTTGAAATTGTTTTTAATTTATCATAAAAATCAAATACGATTTCACCTAATGGAATTTCAAAAACCATTTCCACTCGGTCGGTCGTTAAAAAGGTTTGCGCTTTCAAAACACCTCGTTTATTAATACAAAGCGTCATGATTCCACCAATATATTCTGTCTTTGTAATAATTGTTCCTTTGATAAAAGGTTCTTCTACTTTCGCTAATTTATTTGGCTCTGGTAATTCAGATGGGTTATTTACGACCATTTGAACTCCTTTCATATCATAAGCGTAATACGAAACGTTGGGAACGGTTGTAATAACGGTCATATTAAATTCACGTTCCAATCTCTCTTGAATGATTTCCATGTGCAACATTCCTAAAAATCCGCAACGAAAGCCGAATCCTAATGCTGCAGATGATTCTGGTTCAAATACCAATGAAGCATCATTCAATTGCAATTTTTCCATGGAGTAACGCAATTCTTCATAGTCATCGGTATCTACCGGATAAATTCCAGCATAAACCATCGGTTTCACATCTTCAAAACCACGAATTGCTTCGGTACAAGGATTCGCAACTGAGGTAATGGTATCACCTACTTTTACTTCTTTTGCATTTTTTATTCCTGAAATAATATAACCTACATCTCCTGTAAATACAGTTGCTTTTGGTAGTAAATCTAATTTTAATACACCAACATCATCTGCAAAATATTCCTTTTCGGTATTCACGAATTTTACTTTTTCTCCTTTAGAAATTTTTCCATTGAGGATTTTGAAATAGGCAATAATTCCTCTGAAAGAATTAAATTCAGAATCAAAAATTAAAGCTTGCAATGGAGCATCGGGGTTTCCTTTTGGCGCTTTTACACGAGCCACAATTGCTTCTAAAATTTTATCTACCCCAAACCCAGTTTTTCCAGAAGCAGGAATGATATCCTCTAGTTTACATCCTACTAAATCTACAATTTGATCAGAAACCTCTTCGGGCATTGCACCGGGAAGATCCATTTTATTAAGAACAGGAATAATTTCTAAATCATTCTCAAGGGCCAAATATAAATTAGAAATGGTTTGTGCTTGAATTCCTTGTGCAGCATCCACAATCAACAGTGCTCCTTCGCAGGCAGCAATGGAACGCGAAACTTCATAGGAGAAATCCACATGACCCGGAGTGTCGATGAGGTTGAGAATATATTTTTCTCCATCCTGCTCGTAATCCATTTGGATGGCATGAGATTTTATGGTGATACCACGTTCACGTTCTAGATCCATATCATCTAATGTTTGCTCGGTGAGCTGACGATCGGAGATGGTTCCAGTCATTTGAAGAAGACGATCAGCCAAAGTAGATTTACCATGGTCGATATGGGCGATAATACAGAAATTGCGTATGTTTTTCATTTACTATTTTTCTATTTTCTACTGACAAATGTAATAGCTGGATATTTTATTTATCGTTATTGGTTTTCCAGCTAATTCATAAGAAGTTGCGAAGGTAGGGAGAATTAGCCAATATGCCAATAAGCGAAATAGCCAATTAGTGACCGACACGATGGAAATTATTTCTATTTTTGAAGTGACTGATTTTAAATACTAAATTAACTGAATTTCTAGTCTTAAGTCTTAATACTAAATACGCTTTGTCTAAAATCTCTCCCAAATTCTTCAAAACACCTCTTGATTTTCGCAAATGGTTGGAGAAATATCATTTTAAGGAAGAGGACTTGTTGGTGGGAGTTAAGAAATAATCGCATATTACTGAACGAATATATTTTCATTCAGTTCATAACTATTAATTTTATGAATTTTAATTCGTATAAACTGTTTTTTATGATTCCACAAAAACAAAACCATGCTTTTAATTTTTGCAGGCATTTTACCAGTGATGAAATGCATTTTCTGTTTCCCCGTTTGATTCCAGGAATATTTTAGCCAATTCAACGGAATTCTCTTGTAATAATTTAGCTTTCCTTCTTCATCATCTATGGCTAAAACCATCCAACCATTAAAAGGTTGTGAGGCATGGTCTACTTCCACTTCTACTTCAACAAGTAATGGGTCTGATTTAAAGAGAGTGGTATCTGATATTCTCAAATATTCAAAATACTCTTGTTCTCCTTCTCGAAACTCTTCATGAAGCGGAATTCGCGTTTTATTTCGATGTAATTTTTCTTTTCTTTCTAACAATACAAAATCCCAATCTGCCTCATCAATAATATCATACTCATTTTTGTATTTAGGATAATCCTTTTTCTTGGCGATTGCAAAATCACAAAATGGATTCATTTCCTCGCCATGATCTACAGGATTTAATTTCCCCCCATGATTATAATTTATAAAAGCAAACATCAATTCTATTAAGCGATGTCCTCCAATGGTAATTTTTTCCTTTGATTTTTCTTGTTCTTCAACCAAGCGGGTATAAAATCTTTCTGGGAAGGTTTCATATTCTGGCATCGAGTGATTGGAAAGATTAATGTAAAATGCAAAATGTAAAAGGAATAATAAAGGAATGGCCAATAAAAATTTACTTTCTCGAATTTTCTCCACTAGAAAAGTCATCATTAAAAGAAAAACAGGATAAAAAAACAAGGCGGTTCGGTCTTCAGGATAATTAACATCTTTCCAACTATGTAAAATATAAAACGAAGTAATTAAACCGATAAAAAGTGTAGTGAAGAAAAACAATGATTCCATTTTTAGAATATTTTCTTTCCATTTTTTAAATTCAATGAAAAGTGAAACTAGCGTAATTAATACAACAAAAATCGCCAATGAAATCAGAAAAGCAGAATCACTTATTCCGGATAAAAGTTCTAACAACGATTTAAAGGTTACTTCCCAATAAGAATTTCCTTCTCCATAATAAAGTGCATTGTTTTCCTTAAGATAAAAGGAAAAATTTATCCAATATTTTAATAAAAAAAAGTGCAGAATATATCCAGGCAAAAGACGAACATTGATTATTTTTTTATTGATTATTTGAAAAGTTAGAATTAGTAGAGTGATAATTCCAGTTAGTATAATCAAAGTGAGGTTGGCAGATATAGCTAATTGAATGGATAGAATGAAACCATAAAAGAAAATGATTCTTAGGTTTTTGAAATAATCCAATAAGAAAGCAAAAGCCAAAACTAAAAATGCCATGGATATTCCATACCCACGAGCTGTATTGAAAAAACTCAACCAATGAAAAGAAAATAGAAGAGCAGCAATCAGAAATAGTTTACTTGAGTTTTTTTTAAGATGTGGAATTAATCGATAAACACCGATGGCTAAAACCAAAAAGGAAAGCAAATTCGGTAAACGCAATGCAAAAGTGGAGGAGCCAAAAAGTTTGAAACAATAATAGCCAAGTCCCGAATTTAGCACATGATTATTGGCATCGATATGCGCATGATAGGGTAAGAATTCACCCGATTGGATATAATAAAAGAAAGTAACAGCCTCATCATGATTAAACGGAACAATCACATTTCTGAATGCCAACAACAAAAATAGAAGGGAAGCGAGGATGAAAAATCCTGTTTTGAAGCTTTTTTCGGTTAATTGGGTAGCCATTTCCTGCAAATATACCGAATCATCAATTAGTTTTTTTATTTAATGTATCAAACTGTATATTTGCGCATTCAAATTAACCTTTGAAAATTAAATTATTTACAAATGAAAGTTATAGATCATCTTAAAGACGCTAAAAAGACATTATTTTCAATAGAGATATTACCTCCATTGAAAGGAAAAAGTATTCATTCTATTTTTGATGCGATCGATCCTTTGATGGAATTTAATCCGGCTTTTATTGATGTTACTTATCATCGTGAAGAGTATGTTTACAAAAAGCGTGAGGGTGGATATTTAGAAAAGGTTTCTATTCGTAAACGTCCAGGAACAGTGGCTATTTGTGCTTCCATTATGAATAAATACAAGGTGGATGCGGTTCCACATATTATTTGTGGAGGTTTCTCAAAAGAAGAAACAGAAAACGCTTTAATTGATCTTCAGTTTTTAGGAATTGATAATGTTTTAGCATTGCGTGGTGATAGTATTAAAACGGAATCAAGTTTTATTCCGGAACCAGATGGGCATGCCTACGCTTTAGATTTAGTGAATCATATTTCGGATATGAACAAAGGAAAATATCTGGATGATGATGTAAAAGATATTTCACCAAGTAATTTTTGTATAGGAGTATCGGGATACCCTGAAAAACACATGGAAGCTCCGAATATGGCTTCTGATATGAAATATTTGAAAATGAAAGTGGATGCGGGTGCAGAATATATCGTTACGCAAATGTTTTTCGATAATAAAAAATATTTTGAATTCGTTGAGTTATGTAAGAAAAATGGAATTAATGTCCCGATTATTCCAGGATTGAAAATATTGACGGGTAAAAAACAAATCACCGCTCTTTCTAAAATTTTCCATATCGATTTACCAGAAGCATTGATTGATGAAGTGGAAAAGGCGAAAGATGATGTTACGGCAAAAGAAGTGGGAATACAATGGTGCATCCAACAATCTAAGGAATTAATGGCGGCAGGAGTTCCTTGCTTACATTTTTACACCATGGGCGTGAGTTCTTCTACAAAAAGAGTGGCTCAAGCTGTTTTTTGATCAAACTGCGTTTATAGAACTAAACTGTTTTCTTAATTATTCTCCTGAATATAGTATGCGTGCATACTATATGGATGGATGATAATTTAAGGATGTCCAAATAAAATTTGGAGAAATTTAAAAATAATTTGAAACAGGGTAATTTTGTTTGGTTACGTCAATATTAAAACGGAAAGTTATGGCTAAAGCCAAGGGCTTAAGCCCGTGGTAAAAAAAATAATGATTGTTTGGGCTTTAGCCCTGATGAAAAATTATTAGTAGGCTCTAACCTTTTTCCCTTCAAAGAAATTCATATAAGCACGATTACCTACTTTCATTCCTCCTTGAGTAGGGAAGTTTCCACTAAAGTACCAATCACCTTGGTTATTTGGGCAAGCAATTCTTAAATCTTCTACGGTTTGGAAAATTACTTTCACTTCTGCTTTTGTACCTGCAGGCGTAACCAATTGCGCCACTTTATTCGATACTTCTAGATAAGTAAATGGCTCATAAACTTTCTTCGCCATGTTTTGAATTTTACCTGTAGATTTTAATTCTTCCTTGGCAGAATGATAAATTTCTTCTAACATCGAAGTCATTCCTTTTTCTTTTATCAACTCAATAGCCGCTTGAAACGCAATAAAATCTCCCATGATAGCCATATCAATTCCATAACAATCGGGATAGCGAATTTGAGGGGCTGATGAAACAATAATTATTTTTTTCGGACCTAATCGATCTAAAATTTTAATAATACTTTTTTTCAAAGTAGTTCCGCGAACAATCGAATCGTCAATAATGACTAAATTATCTATACCTTTTTTTACAATGCCATATGTCACATCATAAACATGCGCCACCATATCGTTACGGTCGCTATCATTGGTAATAAAAGTTCGGAGTTTTGCATCTTTAATGGCCAATTTTTCCACTCGCGGACGCATGGCCAAAATATCTGTTAGTTTTTCTTCATTTGGATGAGAGCCTAATGCAATGATTTTTCTTTTTTTCTCTTCATTCAAATAATCTTCTACACCTTTCAACATTCCGTAGAATGCTGTTTCAGCTGTATTAGGAATGTAGGAGAACACCGTATTTTCTAAATCATAATTTATTTCTTTTAGAATTTCGGGAACAACCATTCTTCCCAAATTAATTCTCTCTTTGTAAATATCTCTATCACTTCCTCTCGAAAAATAAATACGCTCAAAAGAACAAGACGTTTTTTCTTGGGGCTCACGCACTTTCATTTCCGAAACATCACCATTTTTACGAATCACCAATGCATGTCCAGGGGTTAATTCTTTAATGTCATCAATATCTACGTTAAATGCGGTTTGAATCACTGGTCTTTCTGAGCATACCACTGCAATTTCATCATCTTTATAATAGAATGTTGGGCGAATTCCATTAGGATCGCGTAAAACAAATGCATCTCCATGACCAAATAATCCTGCCATGGCGTAACCACCATCCCATTTTTCAGCTGCATTCACTAAAATTTGTTGGATATCTAAATTCTCAGCAATGAGTTTTGAAATTTCCGCATTAGAATATCCCAACGCTTTATAGATTTTGAATAATCTTTCATTTTCTACATCAAGGAAATGTCCAATTTTTTCCATTACCGTTATGGTATCCGATTTTTCTTTGGGATGCTGACCAACTTCTACTAACTGATCAAAAAGTTCATCTACATTAGTGAGATTAAAATTTCCAGCTACTACTAAGTTTCTGGTCATCCAGTTATTCTGGCGTAAAAATGGATGGCAATTTTCGATACTATTTTTGCCAAAGGTTCCATAACGCAAATGCCCAAGGAAAAGCTCACCTGTAAAACCTACATTTTTCTTTAAATATTTAACATCTTGGAGTAAAGATGAATCTTTCTCCTCAATTGATTTGAACTTAGTAAAGATATCCGAGAAGATTTCTTGAATTGCATTTTTATTGACCGATCTCTTTCGGCTGATATAACGCTCTCCGGGTTCTATATCAAATTTTATATTGGCCACACCTGCCCCATCTTGTCCACGGTTATGTTGCTTCTCCATAAGTAGATAGAGCTTGTTCAGCCCGTAGAAGGCTGTACCATATTTTTCAACGTAAAATTCAAGAGGTTTGAGCAGTCTGAGAACAACAATTCCGCATTCGTGTTTTATGTTTTCGCTCATTCGGGAAGTTAAGGTAAATTAAACTCAGACAAAGGTATGTTTTTATCGGCAACCATAACTAATTTTTACGTTTGTAAGTATAAGGTCTCCGTTGTAACTTGTGCTTCGCTTATAGATATTTTGCAAAAAGTTAAAAATCATATTATTGCCATATTGGTCTTGTTTCTGGGCTTATCCGCTCAAGCACATGGGCCACGTATTTTCTTTACTTCCAATCAAGGGCAATGGCATGAGAATATAAAATATATGCTTCGTCATGGAAATGGAAATCTTTATCTCGAGCAAAATTCTTTGACTTGGTTTTTTTATGATCATTCCATCTTAGATAAAATTCATGGTCATGTAAAATCAACGGCTATTCCAGACTCAGTTAAAGCTCATGCCTTAAAAGTGAAATTTGAAGGTGCTAATGAAAATCCTCTTTTAACGGCTTCAAAAAAAACATCTTTCTATTCTAATTATTTTTTAGGAAATGATGAATCGAAGTGGGCATCCAATGTTTGGAGCTATGAAGAAATGAAGTATGAAGAAATTTATGATGGCATTCATCTCAAATTTTATGAAAGCGGAGAGCAATTAAAATACGATTTCATTGTTGAAATTGGCGCAGATCCATCGCAAATAAAAATGAATTATGAAGGAGCGGATGAAGTTCGGATGACTGGGAATAATTTATTAATCAAAACCTCTGTTACAGATATTATCGAAGAAAAACCATACGCCTATCAAATAATTAACGGAAAAAAGAAAGAAGTAAGATGTAAATTTCATATTGATAAAAATAAAAAAGTGAGTTTTCATTTTCCCGAGGGGTACAATAAGGAATATGAATTAATTATAGATCCGATTTTATTATTTTCCACTTTCACTGGATCCACGGCTGATAATTTTGGTTTTACGGCTACTTATGACGACCAGAAAAATACTTATGTTGGTGGAATTGTTTTTTCTGTAGGCGCTTATCCTACCACAGTAGGTGCATTTCAAATTGCATGGGCGGGCGGAACAGGGGTGGATATCGGAATTAGTAAATACAATGTGGATGGATCGAATATGATTTATTCAACGTATATCGGCGGAAATTCTTATGAGGCTCCACATAGTTTAGTAACTAATTCTAATGGAGAATTATTTATTTTAGGAACAACTAGTTCAACTAATTTCCCTACAACAGCCGGATGTTTTGATAATACATTTAATGGTGGACCCATTGTTACTCCTCCAAGTTCTGGCATGAGTTATCCTAATGGTGCTGATATCATCATTACACATTTGAATGCTGGAGGATCAGCATTAAACGGATCTACTTATATCGGAGGAACAGGAACAGATGGCTTAAATCTTGCTTTTAATCTAGCGTATAATTATGGGGATGCTTTTAGAGGTGAAATTATTATTGATAATGCTGGAAATTGTTTGGTGGCTTCTACTTCTGACTCTCCAAATTTTCCAACAACAGCCGCTGCCCCGCATCCAGTTGCATTAGGTGGAACGGATGCAGTAGTTTTTAAATTAAATTCTACTTTATCAATATTGACATGGAGTACATATTTTGGTGGTAATTCAAATGATTCTGGTTACGGTATTCAATTAGATTCTAATCAAGAAATTTATGTGACAGGTGGAACTGAAAGTAATAATTTACTGATAACACCTGGTGCAATTTATGGTTCTTATAATGGATTAGTAGATGGATATATTGTGCGTTTTAGCAATAGCGGAAACTCTATTTTATCATGTACATATATTGGAACAGCAGGTTATGATCAAACTTATTTTGTGCAATTAGATACCAATGATGATGTATATGTGGTGGGTCAAACTACGGGCAATTATCCAATTACTGGAGGAACTTATAGTAATGCAAATAGCGGTCAATTTATTCAAAAGGTGAATAAAAATTTGAATACTTCGTTGATGAGTACAAGCATCGGAAGAGGTACCGGACAAATTGATATTTCCCCTTCTGCATTCTTAGTAAATAATTGCGGGCATATTTATCTTTCAGGTTGGGGTGGATCCTTAAATGGCTTATATCAGGCAGATTTTAGTGGAACATCAGGATTACCCGTTAGTGCAGATGCATTGCAACCCACCACAGACGGAAGTGATTTTTATTTGATGGTTTTAGATGTAGATGCATCCGCAATTTTGTATGCCTCCTTTTTTGGCGGACCAGTGAGCCAAGAACACGTGGATGGTGGTACTTCACGTTTTGATAAAGATGGAGTAGTTTATCAAGCGGTTTGTGCAGGATGTGGAAGTAATGATGATTTTCCAACTACACCAGGTGCTTGGAGCAATACAAATAATAGCACCAATTGTAATTTAGGATCATTTAAATTTGACTTAGCAGAAGTAAATGCCATTGCCGATTTCGTCATAACATCTTCTTTATGCACAATGCCAGTGCCGGTGAGTTTCTCAAATAATTCTACTGGTGCAGGAACTTATTTTTGGGATTTCGGTGATGGAAACACAAGTACGTTAGAAAGCCCTACTCATAGCTATGTTGGACCTGGAACTTACAATGCCACTCTAATAGCGGTAGATTCTAGCACATGCCTAGGAATGGATACTGCCTATTTAACCATCATTATTCCTCCACTACCTACTTTATCTGCCACGCAGCCTGCAGATATTTGTATTGGGGATTCTACCACTTTTCAATTGAATGCAACGGGTGGAAACTTAACTTATCTCTGGACACCCAATACTTTTTTATCGAGCAACACTATTGCTAATCCCATTGCATTTCCTCCCACCACTACCACCTATTCAGTAATCATTACCGATACTAATAATTGTAGTTTAACAGAATCTATCACTATTACTGTTATTCCAGAAGTGAATGCGTTTTTTAATACAGTTTCTATTCCCTGTACTTTACCTTCAACTATTTCTGTTACCAATGGAAGTACAAATGGCGTTTCTTATTTGTGGGATTTTGGTGATGGAACAACTTCCACTTCTATAGATGCTCAACACGTTTATACCGCAGCAGGAACTTATACGATTACTTTAATTACTACTAATAACACCACTTGTAATATTGCTGACACAGCTATTTTTTCGGTTACCATAACTCCACCATTGGTGATAACCGTCTCTCCAGGAGATACCGTTTGCACAGGAACTGTTGCTCCCGTTAATGTTACTGGCGGAGATACTTTTCAATGGTTTCCAGCTGGAGATTTTGATGATCCAACTTCACAAAATCCAAATGCTTTTCCCAATGGAAATACTAATTATATGGTTATTGCTACCGATACGAATGGCTGTGTAGATACTGGATTTGTTCAAATGACCGTTTTTCCACCCGCTTCCATTGATGCAGGAAATAATCAGATTTATGATATTGGTCCGGGTATACCATTGAATGCAACAGTGCCTCCCGGAAATCAATTTTACTGGACACCACCAGAGGGATTAAGTTGTACGGATTGTCTTTCTCCCATTGCTACTCCATCTACAACCACCATGTATTATTTATTCTATACGGATGCTTATGGTTGTACTTATTCTGATTCTGTATTGGTACAAGTAACTTCTAGTTTATATGTTCCCAATGCGTTTACTCCAAATGGTGACGATAAAAATAATTTTTTCAAACCCATCGCTTATAACATGAGTTCTTATGAACTTTTCATTTTTGATCGTTGGGGAACATTAATGATGGAAACCACCGATACCGAAGCATATTGGGATGGAACTTTTAAAGGCGTTAAATGTCCAATTGATACGTATGTTTGGAAAATTATCTATTCCGATGCATTGCAGCCCAATATTGACAAAACCATTTACGGACATGTTACTTTGATTAGATGATTAGTATGATATTTTTTGGGATGCCTGTAACAATTGATTCACTTGTTCGTCCTACCTACAACTAACAAGAACAGTGACCACTTCAGAATACAACAAATCAGTAGACCAATATTCGGATAATATCTATCGCTTTGCGTTGAAAAATTTACGCGATTCAGAAAAAGCAAAAGATATTGTTCAGGATACGTTTATGAAATTATGGGTAAAGGTGGATGATGTGAATTATGAAAAAGTAAAATCTTACTTATTTACTTCTGCTTATCATTCGATGGTAGATTTAAGTAGAAAAGAAAAAAGAGTGGGAGAATACAACGAGGCGAAAGTAAAAAAAATGGGTCATAACGATCAATACAGTGATACTAAAGAAATCTTGGATGCAGCTGTTGCGAAATTACCCGATATCCAACGGCAGATGATTTTATTGAGAGATTACGAAGGATACTCTTATGAGGAAATTGGAGAGATAACCAATTTGAACGAATCTCAAGTAAAGGTTTATATTTTTAGAGCAAGAAAATTTTTGAAGGATTATATTGGAAATATTGAAGCAGTTATTTAAAATGAAAATAAACAAAAACAACTACGAAGCATTTCTACTCGATTATATCGAGGGAAATCTTTCTGCTGAAATGACAGCGGAGTTGATGCTGTTTTTGCAGCAAAATCCAGCAATTGAATCGGGAATAGAAGATTTCAAAATAATTTCATTAGAGAAAGAAGAAGCCAAATTCGATTCGAAGAACGCATTAAAGCGAAAAGAATTTGTGTTGAATGATGATGTGATCGAAGGATTGATTATTTTATTGGTGAATGGAGATTTATCGAAGGCAGAAGAGAAAAAGTTGATGGAGATGGTGAATGGAAATCCTGATTATTCTAGATTATTTTGGCAATACAAAAAAACAAAACTCGAAATCGGTAATGAGAAGTTACCAGATAAAGTTTTATTGAAAGGCAATTTGCCAGTAACAAAAGACAATGCTGAATATTTCATCATTGCAGAAATGGAAGGCGTGATTACGAGTGAAGAAAAAAAATCATTAGATAAGTTTAAAAGTCGGTTTCCAGGAATCAAAGAACTTTCGTTAGCCTATTCTGAAACAAGATTAGATACTTCTGAAAAAATTATTTTCGTTGATAAATCCTCTTTAAAGAAAAAAGAAGGAGTGATTATTTCAATGTGGATGCGATATGTTTCTCTAGCTGCAGCAGCTTGCTTGATTTTGTATTTTAGTTTTTTCAATGCAACGAATGAAACAGAAAAGGAAAATTCATTGGCAGAAACGAAAGATTCTATCGAGAATGGAACTGCAGAATCTAAAGAGAATTTTTTGGCTAAAGAGGTTGAAGAAAATATTTCAGAACAAATTGTTGAGGATGAGAAAACACTTATTATCAAAAACAATAATCAGAACAATTCTTTATTAGTAAAGCAAAACGATAAAAAAGTTATTTCCCCGCTTCCAAAAGAATCCGTTTTGGATAATAGGATACAAGAGGAGGATAAAAATAATTTCCAGCGAGAAGAAAATCCCGTGATGTATGCGAGAGAAGAAATAAAAGAAGTGAAAAATGTAGATGAATATGCCTTAGCCAATAATACCAATAAAAATCTTTCCACTATCAACGAAGATGATTTTATTTCACCAGGTCAATATGTAAGAAACTGGGCAAAGAAAACATTCTTCACCGAAGAAGCAGATAAGAATCAAAATGGAACCACTTTGCTTGCCGATAACAAACTTCGATTAAAAGGTACGAATGCAGTGATTCAAAATTCTGAAAAGGAAGAGTATAAAGAATATGGTTTTTCTATTGGTAAATTCGGTTTCAAACGCAAAGTGAGGAAGTAACATTTTTAAATTCTTTTTGAAACATTAAGGAGTTAAGGTAATTAAGGGTTTCATTAAGGTTTTTTCTTCTTAACTTCTTAAGGTATTAACTCCCGTTGGTAGTGAGAAACGTTCCTTAACTCCTTAATGTTAAAATTCTTCGGTATTCAATTACACCAATCCTGCATTTTTCGAAATCAACAAATTATGTCCGCAATCAGCCAATATCAATTCTCCTTTATTATGAATCATTTTATTAAACGTTTCTCCTGTTGAAACAGTAATCACTTTATCATACTTCCCAAAAATCATTTTGCATTTAATAGTATTCTTCAAAATAATTTCGGCTGATCTTTTTGCAGATGGATCAATATGTCGCATCGTCATCCAAACATCATACACCTGTTGACGTTTTTTTTTCGAATCCAGATTTCCCTTAGCAAAACGATACAATTTATCATTCACCCAATTAAAATGACGAAACATTTTCATTACTGCAAATAAATTGGATGGATCTTTTATAATTCTTCTGTACAATAAATTTCCCAACCTATTTCTACTCGTAAAATTATACCAGAAGTTTTTATAAATTCCATTTGGAGCAAACAAAGTAATCGCATTTATGCGATTGTCATAAAAGTGTAAAAGCTGAAAAGAAATCTTCGCCCCCATACTGTATCCCATCAATGAAAATTTCTCGATATTTTTTTCTTTCAAAAAAGCATCAAATATTTCTTTCAATTCTTCTGGTCTTAAAGTATTACGATCAATTCTATTTTTGGGATATTCCGATTTTCCATGATGAAAAAAACTGAAAGTATAAACCGTATATTTTTCGATGAGGTTGGGTAAAAAAACATCCCAGGCATGCAAATTCTGCCCGAACCCATGAAAACACAAAAGAATCTCTTTACCCGATCCAGAGGATTGGTATTCGAGTGAGAATTCTTTATGAGTGAAGAGTTGTGACACGGAGTAAAGGTCGGGAAAAATTCATAGTCAAAACTAAAATTCCTGAGCCATTTTGCTTTTCAATATCGTTGTAGTTATGGGAAATGCAATTCTCCCCTTATCTTAGGGGAGATGTCGAGGCACGAGACAGAGGGGTTTTCTGTATTTCTTCCAAAATAATTGATAAAACTGTTTCCAATCTTTTCATGATTAAATCATTTTCGAATCTTAAAACTTGAATTCCGAATGATTTTAAATATTTATCTCTTTCTTCATCATTGATAATCCCTTTTTCACTAAAATGGTGCATACCATCTAATTCAACTTATAATTTATATTTCGGGCAATAAAAATCAAGAATATAATTATCTGTTGAATATTCTCGTCTGAATTTTATTGCTTCTAATTTTTCCGACTTAATATATTTCCATAAAACAGCCTCTGCAGGAGTTACTTTTTTCGAAGATTCTTTCTGTATTTATTTAAATAAGGTTTGTTTTTTAGTTGATTCATAAAACAAAAATATGACTGAAAGAAATTGGTTCAGACTAAGAAATTTAGTTTTTGGAAAACAAGAACCCTTCCGTCTCGAAGACTCGACACCTTCCCTAGGATAAGGGAAGGATTGCGTTAGACCTAATAAAAGACTCGCCACCTTACGTATGAATTTTTCTCATGAGCGTAGCGAGTATAAGGGAAGGATTGCGTTAGACCTAATAAAAGACTCGCCATCTTACGTATGAACTTTTCTCATTAGTGTAGCGAATATAAGGGAAGGATTGCGTTAAATTTTTTACAAGACTTTAGTATAAATGCAGAACCCAAATCTCCCCTTATCTTAGGGGAGATGTCGAGGCACGAGACAGAGGGGTTTTCTGTATTTCCTCCGAAATAATTGACAATACTGTTTCCAATCTTTTCATGATTAAATCATTTTCGAATATTAAAACTTTAATTCCAA
>CAMBFX010000029.1 GCA_945865695.1 Chryseobacterium gleum
TTTGTTTTCGGTATAGGTTTTTGTTTCTCCCGTTCTTTTGCTTTCAGGAGTGATTTCTGTATTTAAACTGCTTTTACATTCGATGAAAAACGACATTGCCAAAAGGCAAATGCAGAATTTAGTGAATGTGGGGAAATTATGATTCAAAATTCAAGATTAGGGATTGAGATTTTACAAAGTTAAGGTAATAATTCTGTTCAATTTAGTTTAATAAAAACTTCCTTAGTGGTTATCTTCTGTGAACTGGAAACGGTGATTAGGCCCCATTTATTATGCGTTAAATGATAATAATAAGTTTCGCCATGAAATTCCATCGAATTTACTTTTGCAGAAGTTGATTTTGTGAATTGTTTTTTGGATATTTCTATTTGCGAAGGGCGAATGAATTTAGTTTTCAATCCTACTTTCATCTTGTTGTATTCTCCAAACAATCCTGCCACATATGCTGTTTTTGGTTCAAAGAAAATTTTTTCTGAAGAATCTTGCTGTATTTTTTTTCCATTCTGTAAAACGATAATTTCATCTGAAATAGAAAGTAAATCGGTAGGGTCATGTGAAACGATGATGATGCTTATTTCTGTATTTTTTCTCAATGAAATTAAATAATCTTTCATCGCTTTTTTTGCTGATTGATCGAGATTATTGAAAGGTTCATCCAACAATAATAATTTTGGTTCTTCTGCTAACGCACAACAAAGATTAACCAATTGCTGTTGTCCGCCCGAAAGTTGTTTGGGGGTTTGAGATTTTTTTTCTACCAATCCCACCAATGAAAGTAATTCCAATGCTTTTTGCTCTCTGAAATCAGATTGATACTGCAATAATTTATATTTTATTTGTTCTATAACGGGAAGTGAATCTTGTAATTTATGAAATTGTCCAGCTAATCGCATTTCTTTATTTCCTGGAACTAAATTTAAAGCGGGCCCTGTTACTTTTTGTTTATCAAATGTGATTTCTCCGGCTGAAATATCAATCAAGCCAAAAATAGCGTTGAGTAAAGTGCTTTTTCCGCTTCCACTACTTCCGGCCATTCCCAAAATGAATTGATTCTTTAAACTTAATGAAATGCGGTTTAAAGCCAAAGGTTGGTTGGGGTAGCAAAAGGATATAGATTTTAGGGATAGCATGGGGAGGATTTTATAGTATAGAACATAGATTATAGAGCATAGATTGGGAATTGTTTAGTTAGTTATGTTGGTTTAGTTAGTTATGTTAGTTTTTTTTGTCATGGTAATTTTCGTTATTTTATTATAAAAACGCAACCCAATCTTCCCCTTATCTTAGGGGAAGTCACCGAAGGGGGAAGGGGTTTGATTTTTAATTTTTAATTATTCATTTTTAATTATTTCCCCTCACTCGGTCCACCAATAATACCACCATTTGATATATTCATTGTTGACCATTAATAGACCTTTTTCGTATTTCCACCATTCATTTTCATCATAATCTTTGGCTGGAGCACCTCTAAAAATAAGCTGTATTCCGCTTTCTTCGAATTTTTGACTGAAAACTCTTTTCACTCTTCGTAAATGAAATTTAGAGGAAAGTATAATTATTTTATCATATTTTCCATTGGCATGATTGAAAATAATATCCGCTTCTTCTCGTGTGCTAGTTCCATCAATTAAGCATTGAACGTTTTTGGATGGGATTCCCTTTTTTATAAGAAATGCTTTAGTGATTTCAGCTTCTGTTAAGGTTGTGTCTAGTAATTTCATTTCTTCTAATTCATGTTCTCCTGTACAGATGAATTTTTTCGAAATTCCTTTTTTATACAAATGGTAAGCCTCGGCACTTCTTTCTTGACTGGCTCCTCCCAAAATATAAATAGCATCAGCTTGTTCCAGTTGATCTTCACGAATCAAAAAATTTCCCATTCCTCTTAAAATTGGATAACGGCATAACCAAAGAATAAAAAGAATTCCAAGATAAACTGCATATCGAATCAATCGTTTTCGATGGAAAAACTTTCGAAGTCCGTCGGCAATTACTTGTCCTAGTTTAATAAATCGTTCTTTCATTCGATTACTAAAGTAATAATTGTTCAGAAACAAATAGAAAGATTTATCTTTGACTCATGTTAAAACTAGATATACTTGCTTTTGCTGCACATCCCGATGATGTTGAATTGGCATGTAGCGGAACCCTTATTAAGCATATTCAACAAGGGAAAAAAGTGGGTGTTATTGATTTGACTCGTGGTGAACTAGGTACTAGAGGAGATGTTTCTACTCGAATGAAAGAAGCTGAAATTTCTTCTCAAATAATGAAAATAGCAGTTAGAGAAAATTTAGATTTACCAGATGGTTTCTTAGCAGAAAATGAAGATAGCTTAAAAAAAATTATAGTAGCCATTCGAAAATATCAACCTGAAATTGTCTTATGCAATGCAAAGTATGATCGCCATCCTGATCATGGTTTAGCTGGTCAAATAGTTTCACGTGCTTGCTTTTTATCTGGATTAATTAAGATTGAGACGAGCCAACCTGCTTGGAGGCCGAAAATGGTATATCATTATATCCAAGACAGATTTATTCAACCAGATTTAATTATTGATATCACTGATCAATTTGAAGAACGTATGAAAACTGTATTGGCTTTCAAATCTCAATTTTTTAATGCGGATAGTAATGAACCATTAACACCCATTGCTACAAAAGAATTTTTAGATAATTTGAAAGGGCGATTGTTTCAATTTGGCCGTTTAATCAACACCACTTATGGCGAAGGTTTTACCACCGAACGCCCTGTTGGTACGGATGATTTATTCACATTAAAATAATTTTGGAGGATAGAAATTTTTATCTACTTTTGAGCCATGAAATTAAACATCCAAAAACATCATCATTTTTTTTACTCGTAAACGGGAGGCGATTTTTTTTGCATAAAAAATATTATACTGGCTTCCTTTTGGGAGCCTTTTTTTTTGCCATTCAAATCACACGTGCTTGTCTGCATGTTGCTCAGGTAAAAAAAAAGAGAGTGAGAATAAATAGACGAAAAACCCCTTCCCCCTCCGGGTACTTCCCCTAAGATAAGGGGAAGATTGAGTTACGTTATTATAAAAACATAGTCTTAGAATAAAATGGTAAATAAAAAAGTAAAGACAAAAAAATGATACGATTAGCGATTCAAAAATCTGGGAGATTAAGTGAAGGTTCGTTGGAGCTTTTGCAAGAATGTGGGATTAAAATTAATAATGGAAATAATAAATTAAAGGCGCAGGCTTCTAATTTTCCAATTGAGATTCTCTATTTAAGAGATGATGATATTCCACATTATGTTGAGACAGGTGTTGCAGATATTGGAATTGTTGGCGAAAATATAATTGCTGATTCAAAATTTAGCATCGATGTTACTCGTAAATTAGGTTTTGCTGGTTGTCGTTTATCATTGGCTATTCCAAAGAATGAAAACTATACCGGGCCAGAATATTTTAATGGAAAAAAAATAGCAACTTCTTATAAAGGAATATTAGCAGATTTTTTGAAAAGCAAAAACGTAAATGCGCAAATTGAATTTATCAGTGGATCGGTAGAAATTGCACCTGGTATTGGTTTGGCTGATGGTATTTGTGATTTAGTAAGTTCAGGAAGTACTCTTTTTGCCAATGGATTAAAAGAAGTGGAAGTGGTATTTAAATCTGAAGCGGTATTAATTTCTCGAAAAGATATTTCTGTTGATGCACAAAAATTACTTCAGAAATTGCTTTTCCGAATGGATTCGGTGAAAGAAGCGAGAGAAAATAGATATATTTTATTAAATGCTCCAGATGCAAGATTAGCAGATATCATTCGTATCTTACCCGGAATGAAAAGTCCGACAATATTGCCATTAGCAGAAAAAGGATGGAGTTCGGTTCATTCGGTGATTAATAAAGATGTATTTTGGGACGTGATTGACCAATTGAAAGAAGCCGGTGCCCAAGGGATTTTGGTGGTGCCGATTGAGAAGATGGTTGTATGATTAGCGAATGAGCCAATTAGCGAATGAGTAAATAAGTCAATAAGAGAATGGAAGAAATTAAACCCCTTCCACCTGTGGGTACTTCCCCTAAGATATTGGGAAGATTGGAGTGGGTTTTTATAATAGAATTAGGGAGAAGTAAATTTTGAATAACGAATTTTGAAGAATGAAACTATACAACAAACCCTCAAGGGATAAATGGAAAGAATTATGTAAACGCCCAGAAGCTGATCATAAATCATTAGAGAATACGATTTCGATTGTGTTTGATGAAGTGAAATCGATGGGTGATCGTGCAGTGAAAAAAAATACACGTCAGTTTGATAAGGTAGAAGTGGATTTTATTCAGGTAAATGAAGAAGAATTTCAAGAAGCAGATAAAAAAGTTCCTCGACCTTTGAAAACAGCTATTGATATTGCGAAAACGAATATCGAAAAATTTCATTCTGCACAAAAGGAAGAAGTGAAAAGAATTGATACGATTCCAGGTGTTACATGTTGGAGAGAAAGCAAAGCAATTGAAAAAGTGGGGTTGTATATTCCCGGAGGTAGCGCACCATTATTTTCATCTGTTTTGATGTTGGGTATTCCTGCAAGATTAGCAGGATGCAAAGAGATTGTTTTGTGTACGCCTCCACAGTTAGATGGAAAAATTCATCCTGCTATTTTGTATACCGCAGCAGCTATTGGAGTAAAACAAGTTTACAAAGTAGGCGGAATTCAAGCTATCGCAGCAATGACGTTTGGTACAGAAACAATTCCACAGGTTCATAAAATTTTTGGACCAGGAAATTCTTTTGTTACCGCAGCCAAACAATATGCATTAAGAAAAGGAATTGCCATTGATATGCCGGCTGGTCCTTCTGAAGTTTTGATAGTGGCGGATGATTCAGCGGATGCAGATTTTGTGGCCGCAGATTTATTGTCGCAAGCAGAACACGGACCCGATAGTCAAGTTATTTTAATAACCTACAATGAAAAATTTGCAGAGAAAGTAATTGATGCCATCGATACTCAATTGCAGAAATTATCACGATCTACCATTGCCAAACAGGCATTAGAAAACAGTAAATGTATATTAATGGATAATTTAAAAGATGCTGTTGATTTTATTAATGAATATGCACCTGAGCATTTAATTATTTCTGTACAAGATGAAGGTGAATATTTGGATAATATTGTGAATGCAGGATCGGTATTTTTGGGAATGTATACTCCCGAATCTGCTGGTGATTATGCATCAGGCACTAATCATACTTTGCCTACTTCTGGATATGCAAAGGCTTATAGCGGTGTTTCATTAGATAGTTTTTTGAAAAAAATTACATTTCAGCGTATTTCTCCTAAAGGATTACAATCCATTGGCCCTACGATTGAAACAATGGCAGAAGCTGAAGGATTGGATGCGCATAAGAATGCTGTTTCTATTCGTTTAAAGAAAATTTACAAAGAGTAAAAAATGATTTCGATAGATAAAATAATAGCGAAAGTCAGAAGAAATATTTTGCAACTGAAACCTTATTCCTCAGCAAGAGATGAATTTAAAGGTTCTGCTGATGTTTTTTTAGATGCGAATGAAAATCCATTTGGAAGCCCTATTTCGGAAGGAAATTTCAATCGATATCCCGATCCAATGCAGTGGAAATTAAAAAAGGAAATTGCAAAAGTGAAATTGGTTCCTGAAAAAAATATATTCATTGGTAACGGAAGTGATGAGCCGATAGATATTTTGTTTCGTGTTTTTTGTGAACCTGGAAAAGATAAAATTTTGATATGTCCGCCTACTTACGGAATGTATGAAGTATCGGCAAACATCAATGATGTGCAAATTCAAAAAGTGAATCTCACCAAAGATTTTCAATTGAATGTAACGGGAATTCTGGATGTGATTGAACCGAATACGAAAATGATTTTCATCTGTTCACCCAATAATCCTTCAGGAAATTTGATGAAGGAGGAAGATGTAAAAAAGATTTTAAATTCATTCGAGGGAATTGTGATGATTGACGAGGCATATATCGATTTTGCAGATGATTGGAGTTTTTTAAATGTATTGAATGATTATTCCAATTTAGTGATTCTGCAAACATTTTCTAAAGCTTACGGAATGGCTGGTTTACGAATAGGAATGGCATTTGCTCATGATGATATTATTTCTCTCATGAACAAAGTGAAACCGCCTTATAATTTGAATGAGTTTTCCATTGAGCAAGCAATCGTGGCGATTAAAAATGTGGAAAAGGTAAAAACTTGGGTGGGGGAGATTCAAAATTCAAGATTCAAAATTCAAGAAGAAATACAAAAACTCGCTATAGTTGAATCTGTTTATCCCAGCGATGCTAATTTCTTATTGGTTAAATTTAAAAATGCTACAGAAATTTATAGTGCGTTGACCAAAAAAGGAATCGTGGTGCGCGACAGAAGTTCGCAAGTGAATTGTGATCATTGTTTACGAATTACCATTGGTACATCCGAAGAAAATAAAACCTTATTATTTGAATTAAATAAGTTAGATCATGTCTAAAAAACTATTATTCATCGACCGTGATGGAACAATTATTATTGAGCCACCCGTTACTTTTCAGATTGATTCATTGGAACAAATGAGCTTTTTACCCAATGCCATTTCAGCTTTGAAAACTATTTCTACTAATTCTGATTATGAATTAGTGATGGTCACTAATCAAGATGGATTGGGAACCGAAGTTTATTCCGAAGAAACATTTTTGAAGGTTCAAAATAAAATGTTGGAGATTTTAGCTGGAGAAGGAATTTATTTTTCCGAAATTCATATCGACCGTTCGTTTGAATACGAAGGAAAAGATACACGTAAGCCGGGAATTGGAATGTTATCGAAATATTTTTCTGAGGACTATGATCTGAATAATTCATTTGTAATTGGAGATCGAGCAACAGATGTTCAGTTGGCAAAAAATCTCGGATGTAAGTCAATATTTATTCAGAATAAATTACATTCTCCAGAGTTGATGGATGATGTTATGTTTATTACTAACGACTGGTTTTTGATTGCTGATTTTCTTTTTTCTCAAGAAAGAATCGTTACCCACGTGCGAAACACCAATGAAACAAAGATTGAAATTGAATTGAAATTAGACGGAGAAGGAGAATATGAAATCAATACAGGATTAAATTTTTTTGATCATATGTTGGAGCAATTATCACGTCATGGTGATTTAGATTTAAAAATGCATGTAGAGGGCGATTTGCAGATTGATGAGCATCATACCATAGAAGATACTGCAATTGCATTAGGAGAAGCGATCTTGAAGGCCCTAGGGGATAAGCGAGGAATTGAAAGATATGCTTTTGTTTTACCTATGGATGACTGTTTGGCACAAGTAGCGATTGATTTTGGAGGAAGACCTTGGTTGGTTTGGGAAGTGGATTTCAAGAGAGAAAAAGTGGGCGATATGCCAACAGAAATGTTTTATCATTTTTTCAAATCATTTTCGGATGCCGCTAAATGTAATTTGAATATAAAAGCAGAGGGCGATAACGAACATCATAAAATTGAAGCGATATTTAAAGCATTTGCTAAAGTAATTCGCATGGCTTCGAGGAGAAATCCGGGGAATATGAAATTACCGAGCACGAAAGGAGTATTGTAAGTGAACCTTGTCATCATCGATTATAAAGCCGGCAATACACGTTCTGTGATTCATGCATTGGAACGATTGGGTGTGGAGTCAATTTTGAGTGATGATAAAGAAATCATCGCTGCTGCAGATAAAGTAATTTTTCCAGGAGTAGGAGAAGCTGGTTTTGCTATGAAAGTATTACGCGAAAAAGGTTTGGATACTTTCATTCCTCAATTGAAACAACCATTATTGGGCGTTTGTTTGGGGATGCAATTACTTTGTGATATTTCAGAAGAAAGCAATACAAAATGTTTGGGTATTTTTCCGCTCAAAGTCACCAAATTCATCTCTCAAATTGAAAAGATTCCACACATGGGCTGGAATCAGGTAAGAGATACCGAAAGGCCTTTGTTTAGTCGATTTGATGAAGGAAGGAATTTTTATTTTGTGCATAGTTATTATGTTCCTATTTCACCATACACGAATTCTGTTTGTGATTATATTCAACCTTTTTCAGCAGGAATACAGCGAGAGAATTTTTACGGCGTGCAGTTTCATCCGGAGAAGAGTGATGAGGCGGGGAGTAAGTTACTTCAGAGGTTTATTGATGTAGGAATTTAATTAGTTAATTAGCTGATTGGCCAATTAGCTAATTATTCTAAACTAACGTTTCAATTCTCTCACCCTTCAATAAATGCCGATCATTTTCCAAATTCATTCTCGCGGTTTCATTATTAAAATGTTCTTTATTTTGATTTTTTAGATTTTTTCTTTTGATGGCTTCGATGCATCTGCGTAATTCTTCTTCCGTTTCAATTATCAAAGGCGGAACGAGGCAAGGAACTCCATTATCATCCTTAGCCACCATATTGAAATATGAGGTATTCGTGTGTTTTTCTATTCCTGTTTTTACATTTAGAGAAGTAACTTTTATTCCAATGACCATGGAGGATTTTCCAACATAATTAATGGAGGCGCGAAGAGAAATCAATTCACCCACATTCACGGGTTGAAGGAAATTTACTTCGTCAACCGAACCAGTTACCACATAACAACCTGCATGTCGAGAAGCACAAGCATAAGACACTTTATCCATCAATGAAAGTAATATTCCACCATGAATTTTTCCTCCGAAATTAGCATACGAAGGAATCATTAGTTCGGTTAGGGTGGTTTGAGAAAAGGAGACGGTTCGTGGTTGCATGGGACGGAAATTAAAAATTAATAATGAAAAACAGTTTCAAGACTGAAAGGAGTAATTAAAAATTCAAAATGCTATAATATTCCAAAGGTTCTCGACTTGTATGACGTAAACGAAGTATATGAATTTCATCGCTAACAATTTCAAATGTTATTCTTGTACTATAAATAGTAAATGCTCTATACGAATCTTCTTGTGGTGATTTGAATTTATCCTTTTCGAAAATAAAAGGTTGTTTTTGGATTTTTAAGATGGTATCAAATATAGCTTCCTTAACAAGAGTTCTTGCTGGCTTAGATTTCGCGCCATACCATTCTAAAATTTCTTTGAAATCTGCTCTTGCATCAGGTGACCAAATAATTGTAAACTTCATTTTGTTTACCATTTTTCAAACTCTTTCACGATATCAGAGTGCTTAATTCCTTTACCTTTTTTTATTTTTTCTGAAGAAGCCTTGAGTTCTTTATTGTATTGTTTGATGCTTACTCTTTTCATTTCAGGCTCAACCTGTAGGATGCTTTTAACCATTTCCAACAATGATTCTTGTTGCTTTTGAGTTAACAAAGGCAAATACTGAGTAATTTGTTTGGTGATTGCTGCGGATGACATAACAATTAATTTTACCAAATTTAATAAAAAATGATGAATATTTTGTTCTCTTTCAAAGTTTTTACATTGAACTGATTATATTTGACCAATGGAAAAAGCCAATCTTAAAAATTTAAGTTATCCGCCAAAAATCCTTATTGCATGGGCCGAAGCGATTGGTGGTAATAAGCAAATCAGAGATTGGTTGATGCAAAACGGTTATCCAGAATTAGCAATTTTCACCTATGCTGTGCGTAATAAAGATGATGCCCGTCAATGGCTCATGGAAAATGGATGTGCGCATTTGATGGCGATGATAAATGCCGTAGAAAGAAATGATATTGCACTACAATGGCTCAGAAGGTTTAATTTTACTATTCTTGAAAAAATGGCTTTATCTGCCGATGGACACGAGGATGCGCACCATTGGTTAATCAATAACGGACATAAGGATTTTGCTTATATCGCCAAGAAAATAGAGTATGTAAAAGATCAAATCGAGGATAACAATAACGATCCTCATCGTATTAGCGCAGATTAAACGCAAATTTAGAATCTATCTTATCAACATCCCACTCTTCATTTGTTGATTGTTTTATTGTTTTTTGCCAACAAGAAGTTTGTAATTTCAACTCCTGAAAAACATAAACTCATGATTCAAAAATTACTTTTCATTTTGATTTTCATTCCAAGTGTTTCTTTGGCACAAAATAAAAAAATTACAAATTTTACAACAGGATTAATTTTTTCGTCGGATATTTATTTTCCAAAAGATGCTTCAGTTACTTCAGCCTCTCAAGGCTTCGGATATCAATCTACCTTCAGTCACTCTCAGGGACTAGATATGGTTCTAACTTTCTCCAATAAATTTAAAATTAGTACAGGTGTTTTTGTGAGTACTAAAAAATTCGAAAGAACCGACTATTGTTATACCTGTGATGTAGATTATACACCCGTTTCAAATTTCGTTAATCGTTATTTATCTATACCAGTTAATGCTTGGTTTTATTTTATAGATAAACGATTAGATATTTATGCCATTGCTGGTTTTACTAATTCTTTTTCTTCTTCAGTGAGAGAATTCAGAACGGCTTATTCAGGTAAAATTGATGAATTTAATTCTAAAGACGATTTTAAAAAATATGTTCTTAATGCTAATATCGGCTTCGGTTTGAATTATAACCTTACTTATCGTTTAAGCTTAGGATTAAATTCCATTTATCAATTCTATACTGGATATTTTGGTGAAAGCCCTGAATTGAAATTAAGTGGTATGAATATTCAAACAGGTTTGTACTATAAATTTTAATTTTTACCAATGAGTCCCGAAGTATTTTTAGCGATTCTATTCGGGTATTTTGGTTTCCTTTTATTCATTTCTTGGTACACTTCGCGCAATGCAAATTCAGCTTCCTATTTTTTAGGTAATAAACAATCGCCTTGGTATGCCGTTGCATTAGGAATGATAGGCGATTCACTTTCTGGCGTTACTTATATTTCGGTTCCAGGAGCTGTTGAAGGTGGACAATTTTCCTATTTTCAATTGGTGATGGGATATTTTTTTGGCTACATGGTGATCACCCAAATTTTGCTTCCATTGTACTATAAAATGAATCTTACTTCCATTTATTCTTATTTGGAATCCAGATTCGGAACGGTGAGCCAACGAACAGGATCTTTCTTTTTCATTCTTTCGAGATTGCTTGGCGCAGGAGGAAGGTTATATTTAGCTGCAGGTGTTCTACAAATTTTTGTTTTTAATGATCTGGGTGTTCCATTTGGTTTGTCGGTTTCCGTGATTATAGCATTAATGTTGATTTATACTTATCGTGGAGGAATAAAAACATTGGTTTGGACAGATATGTTTCAATCTGGATTTTTAATTCTAGGAGTGGTTTTATCTATCGCAGCCATACTTTCACAAATGAATTGGGGATGGAGTGAAGTGGTAAATGCCTTTGGGGAAAGTAAGCATACGCAGATATTTTTCTGGGAGGTGAATGCCAAATCGTTTTTCTTTAAACAGTTTTTTGGCGGAATTTTCATTGCGATTGTGATGACTGGGTTGGACCAAAACATGATGCAAAAGAATTTAAGTTTACGTACTTTGAAGGACGCTCAGAAAAATATTCGTTGGTTTAGTGTGGTTTTAATTGCAGTAAATTTCTTGTTTCTTTCATTGGGTGCTTTGCTTTATTTATTTGCTCAGCAAAAAGGAATTACATTAGATATGAAAGATGGAAAAATAATAACGGATGCTGTTTTTCCGACTTTAGCTTTAAATCATTTAGGAACATTTGCTGCTATTGTTTTTATTTTAGGCTTGATTGCATCCACATTTTCATCAGCAGATTCCGTGCTTACTTCATTAACAACATCATTTATGATTGATTATAAAGTGGGAAAAAATAAGAGCGAAAAAGACTCGACCAAACTTCGACATATCATTCATATCAGCTTTGCTGTTTTACTTTTGATAGTGATTTTGATTTTTCAATCAATGAATAATTCTGCTATCATCAATACGATTTTAGCCATTGCTACTTATACCTATGGCCCATTGCTAGGATTATTTGCTTTTGGGATTTTTACCAAATGGGAGGTTCGTGATAAATGGACGCCAATTATTTGTGTGATTTCTCCAGTGATTTGTTATTTGCTTAGTATGAATTCAAAAGCTTGGTTTAATGGCTATGAATTTGGTCATGAAATTTTAATTTTAAATGGATTGCTCACTTTTGGTGGATTGATGTTGATTAGAAAGAAATCTTTAATTGCAGCTTAATGACACTTTCAGAAGCGAAAATGATTTTAGAAACGGATGGCGAAGACTTGGAGGAGTTAAAAGATCTTTACGAAGCGTCGGTTTTTCAACAGATACAAATTTTTTTAAAGGATCCTATTATTCCATCACTCGCCATTTCTCGCTTACAAAAATTGAAAAATTTATCAGAGGCTTATTTGTTTTTTACGGGTAAAATTGATTTTCGCAACAATGTAATTCCTGATTCTATTTCTTTGAAATCATTTACAGAATGGAAGGATTTTTGGAATACTTATGAATTAAATAAAGCCGTTTTTCGAAAAGCAATCGTACAAACCTATCATTATGCTGATTTAGAAATAGCTGTAAATTTATTAGTGGAAAATGAATTGGAATATGCTACTATTTTGACCAAATTACTAGTGGATATTCAAGTGGATAGTGAAATAAAGATTTCAGAACCAATTCAGATGGTAGAAATTATTAAAGAATGTGGAAGCCTGAGAGATATAAATGTTATTGATTTTTCTATGGAATCATTGAAAAAAATACCAGATAAAAATGTTACATTTAATCTTTCAAAGGAAGTCAACCGCCTTAGAAAATTATTGAAGCATGGATAATTCAGAAGTATTAGCGAGTTTGGAGAAAGCACTCAGAGAATCGAAAGATATTCCGGGACTTTATATGTTCAAATTCATTATTCCCAATGAAAATGAAAAACGTGCTCGCGTGATGGCTTTGTTTGATGATACTTCAACTATTTTACTGAAAGAATCTTCTACTAATAAATATGTTTCGGTTACTTCTAAAGAAGTAATGTTGTCGGTGGAAGACATTATTGACAAATATAAACTAGCTTTGCAAATAGAAGGATTAATGATTTTATAATTATGTCAGGAAATTTTTACCAAACGCTTCTTTATTCATTGTTACTCACAGCAGGAGCAATTCTGATTTATTTTGGATACCGATATTTCATGGCAAAATTCGGGTCTGTTCCTACGCCATTCAGATATGTTACTTTGCATAATTTAGAAAGAGGAGATGCAAAAGGAGAAATCATCCTTTATTTTCACGTTCCTGAAGAGATTCAATTGAAAGTGGAGATATTAGATTTAGAGGATAATATTCTTCAAACACTAGAGGATAAAACATTTTTAGAAGGAGATTTTAGAGTTAAATGTGATACACTTAAATTAAAGGATGGAGAATACTTTTATAGAATTACGACTCCACACCAACATACTGCAAAGAAATTTACAGTAAATAATGGCTAAACTTTGGTTTTGCATATCAATTTTTCTTTTGATGGGACTAAAAGCTTTCTCGCAAGAAGAAGTAATTGAAGTATTAGAATACCATAATTATCCAACGAAAATTCCAGAGAAATTGAGCCCCATTTTAGAAGGTGATTTCAAAATTCCCACCACATTAAATAATAAAGCCTTTAGAAAAATTGCCAATGGAGTAGCAGACGCCAATATTTTATTTCAATATCCAATTACTAAGAATATTTTAATTGGTGCTGGATTCAAGTATGGATATTATCAGTTGGTAGATTTTTTGACAGGAAATTCATTTTCAAATAGCGGCAAATTATTCTCCTATTCTCCTTATGGAATATTGAGTTTTTTGAAGTTTGCTAATCCTAGATGCTTTTTTCAATTCAGTGCAAAAGCGGGATATTCTCTACTGAATTTCAATAGTTTTACGTGCACAAATCTGGGTGCAAAACAACCTTCACAAGAATTCTTTTTTATTGAACCTCAAATAAGTGTTCATATTTTTGTGGATGAAAGTTTATCATTTAGTATGGGTGTTTCTGATTATATCGGATTTAATAATTTTAATCCATCAGTGATGTGTTTGGATTCTTTTAACGGTTATGATGCTTCCGATTCGGCAGGAAATTATAATATGCTCGGAATAGGATTTGGGTTTACTTATTTTTTTAATAAGCAAGGTGAAAAGAGATAAATTAGACTCTATTTTTTTTGTAAATCTACCTTAAACCAATTTTTTATTACTCTGAATAATTCAAAGAAAATCATGGTTCGATAACCCGTTAATCCCGCAATAGAATCAACTGTTAAAATGAATCCAAGAAAAACTAAGATTAGCGTTGGTGATAAAGCGTATTCGATGGATTGTAAAATTGGAAAAACCATCATAAATAATCCAAAAAATAGTCCGGTTGAAAATAAGATTACTCTTGCAAATTTAGGAGGAAGTGTTACTTTTTGATCTTCGTTATAAAAATTATAAACCATATTCTCTGATTTTGTTCTACGGCTTTTGCGTGTACGTGGATGTATTTTTACTGACTCTTCGAATGTTTGATTGAAATTATTTTTTTTATCGTAGGTAAATCTTTTCTCAGCGTCCGAAAGTGTAGTGTATGCCTCGGTTAATATTTGAAAAAATTCTTTCGCTTTAGAATCAGCATTTTTATCTGGATGATACTTAAATGCCAGCTTACGATAATTTCGTTTTATATCGACCACACCGGCTGTTGTTTCTAATCCTAAAATTTTATAGTAGTTGTATTCCAAAAACAAGCAATTTTAAGCTAAATTTAAAGGTTAATACTAAAATATCCAAAAAGAAACACCTACTTGATTGAACCAATGACTAAATTTGGTGTACAGAATGAAAAATGAGATTATGGTTAAGTTAATTCATATCGTAATGTTTTGGTTGATAGGTATTTTTGGCTTTGCTCAAATTGTCAACGGACAGACCAATGTAACAAATGAAGAGAATAGTTTTCGGCTAAACAACAAAGTTTCTCAATCTGTTGAGCTGAATAACGGATTGGTAAATCCATCCAATCAAGCCAATTTTTCTCCTTCCTTTTTTGAAACAGAAAGCTCTAAATTAAGTCAAGAAGTTTTATTCGAACCCACCAATTCGGTTAATTGGGGAAATTATTATCGAGCTGAACGTTATAGTCACTATTCAAAAAACTCAAATGATATTTCAACCACCGAACAAGCCGATTTAGATGCTATTGTCAAAAACATGGAAAAATTTGTTCCTCAGAGTTATGAATTTCATTTTCTTACTTATTTGAACGGAAATAATAATACCGAATTAGTAAGTCATTTACAGAAAGCTTATGATTTGAATCCAAAAAGTTCGGAAGTAATGATTCAATTTACTTCCTATTATGAAATGACGGGTAATGATGCTAAGAAAAAAGAGTTTTGTAAAAATTTAATTAATGCAGGAATTTATAGTTCTGGTATTTTAGAATTCAATAAAAATTTGTTGAATTCAGTAGAGCAGAATGGAATTTTGATTACGCATGGTGAGAATGATACATATCCTGTTTGGATCCAACAAAACGTAAAAAGTGAACGAACAGACGTAAAAGTGCTTTATATCGATTTATTGGAGAATAAAGAATATCGAGAAAAAGAATTGAAAGATTTGGGATTAGAAGTGACTGCTGATATCAAAACGAATAAAGCTGGATTCTTGAAGGAGCTAGCTTCTGAAAGTAAAACACGTCCGGTTTATTTTGCGACAACGGTTGCACCAGAATTATTAAAACCAATGAATGCAAATTTATATCTCACAGGATTGGCATTTAAATACAGCGAAACCTCATTCGACAATGTGGAAGTATTGAAGAAAAACTGGAATGATAAATTGGTTAAAGAAAATTTGAATTCAAAAGATATTGCCAATGGAAGTTTAGAAAGTAAAATGAATTTGAATTATTTACCGGGAATTTTATTGTTATATGATAACTATTCGAAGAGTGGAAACAAAGAAGCCGTGAAGTTAAAGGAGCTGGCTTTGAAACTTGGTTCTGAAGGAGGAAAGGAACACCAAGTTCGTTTGTATTTAGAGAAGTAATTAATAATTCGAATGAGCCTACAAGGCAGGAAGTACAAGGCGTTCACAGATGAAGAATTGATGCAGATGATTGCAAAAGGAGATAGTATGGCCTTTGAAGAACTCTATGATCGGTATAGCAAACCGATGGTAAATTACTTCTGCCGTATGCTCTGGAAAGATCGAGAAAAGGCGCAGGATTTTATGCAAGACCTTTTCACGAAAATTGTCAATCGTCCCGATCAATATGATTCATCGCGGAATTTTAAAACGTGGTTGTATAGTATTGCCAATAATATGTGTAAAAACGAATACAGAAAACAGGAGGTCAGAAAAAATACCGTGAAGATGACTCATGAAAACATCAAGGTATATGATGAATCTCCAGAGAAAAGCAGATTAATGGACGCAGAAGTGTTCAATGAAATGTTAGATAAAGAGCTCGAAGAATTAGAAGAAGTGCAACGCTCCACTTTTTTGATGCGATTTAAAATGGAACTTTCTATTAAGGAAATTGCAGAAATTCATCAATGTTCGGAGGGAACAGTAAAATCTAGAATATTTTACACCCTTAAAAAATTGAGTGAGAAATTAAAAATGTTTGACCCTAATTTAAGCACTGCTTATGAAAGATAATTACGATGAAATGAATGTGGATATGGAACAGATTTTGTTAAACAAAAATTACGATGATCTTACAGCAACTGAGCTGGACGAGATTAAAGATTTTGTTTCTTCGAAGGAAGAATTCAATATCATGAAAAGTACATTGATGAATGTGAAAACTTCATTGGGTGTAGAGGAAGAAATTGTTCCTGTGGATTCCGCTAAACAAAATTTGATGAAAATGTTTGAACAGAAACATGGCAAAGTTATTCCGATGAATAAGCCACGTCCATTCTATTTAAATCCCGTTTTTCAAATTGGTATTGCTGCTTTATTTATTTTAGGAATAATTTATTTCTATCCTAAAGCAGAGAACGAATCGCTTACTGCAATGAATGAATCTAAAGAAGAATCTGCTTTTGAGGATAAGGAAATGGAAACTACCGAGGGAAAAGAAGAAAGTCCAGCGGAAGAAACGATGGCTACAGAAGAGTTGAAAAATACCGAAACAG
Source organism: Chryseobacterium gleum (assembly GCA_945865695.1). Classification (GTDB taxonomy): domain Bacteria; phylum Bacteroidota; class Bacteroidia; order Flavobacteriales_D; family UBA2798; genus CAMBFX01. The sequence goes on from CAMBFX010000029.1 coordinate 17,086, forward strand.
AAGAAGATTTAGTAGAAGAAGAAAGTATTGAATTAAAAGCATCTGATAGAATTGCCGAGAAAAAGGTATTGGAAGATGTTCCAGCTTTTGCAAAAGCGGATGCGGAAAAAGTAGTTACTCCTAAAACTACATTGAGTGAATTAGCAAAAGGAGAAGGAAGTGATAAGAAATTGGATAAAGAAAAAGCATCTGATGATTTAGCGGAATTGGAATCTACAGTTTATCGTTCTTCAACTAAAAATGAAAAAGCAAAGGATGGAAAAGTAGCTAATGATAATATTGCTGACGGCGTTACCGCTACTGGAACAACCAATTTTGTTCCTACAAATAGTGCTGTAACAGGTGGAATTGCTGCTGCTGATGAATTGGCTTCTGTTAACAGAAAAGAAGAAAAAGCTGATGATGATAGCAAAGATTCTGGTAAAACTACTCGAACAAATTCGGCTGGCGGTTATTATATGCAACCAGGTTCACCTGATGCAGATTTAAAAAAGGGTGTGAGTTTAAAAGATGAACCTACTTTATCAGAGTTCTTATTTACAGCACTTTAAAATAAAATTTGGTTTGACAATAATTTTATCGTAATATTGACATAAATAATGTCAATATGTATTTTGCTTCCAACCTAAAATTATTGCGCAACTCGATGGGAATTTCTCAAGAGGAAATGTCGCAACAAATCGGAGTAACGCGTTCTTCATTGAGTGCTTATGAAGTAGGAACTGCAGTTCCCTCCTATGAAAATTTAATCAAATTCTCTGATTTTTTCAGAGTCACTATTGACAAATTTTTGAAAAAGGATTTGAATGAATTATCCGCCCGTCAATTAAATGAATTACTGGAAGGTAATGATATTGATATTACCGGGAATAAAATTCGCGTTTTAGCGACCACTGTGGACGCAGATAACAACGAAAGGGTAGAATTGATTCCTGAGAGTGCGAGAGCTGGTTATACGGTGGGATATGCCGATCCTGATTATATCAAAGTATTGCCGACTTTCAGTATGCCTTTTTTATCGAAGGAAAAAAAATACAGAAGTTTTCAAATCAAAGGAGATTCGATGTTGCCTATTCCAAGTGGATCTTATATCACTGGAGAATTTTTACAAAATTGGAATTTGATTAAAAATGGTTTTCCCTATATCGTATTGACAAAAAATGATGGAATTGTTTTCAAGCAAGTGTATAATCACATGAAAGAAAAGCAAACATTACATTTAGTAAGCACGAATCCATTATTTGATCCGTATGATGTTCCTGTGAGTGAAGTAATGGAAATATGGAAGTTTGTCAATTATATGTCGACCGAAACACCCGAGCGCCCAACAGGTGAAGATATAGGAAATGCAGTGGCGCAATTGCAAGTGGAAATGCGAACGATAAAGAATGTTTTGAGGGATATTGGGAAGAAATAATTGTGAAAAAGTTTGAGGAGCAGTGGCAGTAAATAAACCACTTGATGTTCCAAAATGGAATATCAAGTTATGAAAAATGTATAATAGTTTTAATTTTTAGTTTAAGTAAATAGTTTAGTTTTTATGTCGATTTCGAATTCAGTGACGATTATTCCTGAGGAAATAATTTTAAATCAGATTTATTTTATACGTGGTCAAAAGGTAATGCTTGATAGAGATCTTTCTCAACTTTATAATGTTGAAACCAAGAGATTAAAAGAGCAGGTGAGGCGTAATTTAGAACGTTTTCCAGATCATTTTATGTTTCAACTGACTGAAAAAGAAGCCGAAATCTTAAGGTCGCAATTTGCGACCTTAAGACACGGGGAACATTCTAAGTACTTACCTTATGCATTCACAGAACACGGAATTTTAATGCTTTCTAATGTTTTGAAGAGTAAATCGGCAATTGCAGTTAGTATTCGGATAATTGATGTATTTGTAAAATTGCGACAAGCCATTTTTGATAATACGGATTTACGTTTGATGTATGAGGAATTGAAAAAGAAATCAGATAATCATTCGAAAAACATAGAATTAGTTTTTCAATATTTGGATGAATTATTGGAAAAAAAGGAGTATCCAGAAGAGAGAAAGAAAATCGGATATAAATTACCTTAAGTAAATTCGTTAATTTACTTAATTTTACACTTTTTTTATACAAAACATGAACATCAAAATCCTTTTAATAATATCTGCGGCTCTAATTATTATTGGTGCGACATTAAAAATTACTCATACTTGGGAAGAAGTAAATAATTGGATTTTTATTAGCGGATATGTTTTTGGATTGATCTATTTTTTGATGAGAGGGAAGATGAAATCTAAGGAGTAAAAACTTCAAATTAAAATCATTTCCCCGACCGATTGAACTTCTTTCTTCCACTCTTCGTTTTTTCTGCGTGTGTTTTCTTCCTTGGAGATTCATCTCTTTTCTTTACATAAGATTTCCCGGGCTGATTACTTACAGCCTTTTTTGGTTTGGATTTATCTTCTTTCTTTATAGTATTTGTTGCAGTTCTTTTTGGGTCTTTTGGGGTATGTTTATTTGATTTGGGATTATGCTTTGCCTCCGAAGAAGATTGCGCCACCAATTTCATAATTCCGTCTAATTCTATCGCAGTTAATTCTCTCCATTCTCCCAATGGAATTCCAGATAAATTTACATTCATGATACGAATACGTTCCAACTTCGTTACTTCATATTTAAAATGTTCGCACATTCTGCGAATTTGTCTGTTCAATCCTTGAACCAAAATAATTCTAAATACAAATGTAGATTCTTTCGTCACTTTACATTTCTTCGTTACCTCTCCTAAAATGGGAACTCCAACTCCCATTTTTTCAATGAAATCATCAGTGATGGGTTTGTTTACGGTTACTAAATATTCTTTTTCATGATTATTTGATGCACGTAAAATTTTGTTCACGATATCGCCATTACTCGTCAGAAAAATTAATCCTTGAGAATCTTTATCTAATCTTCCAACAGGAAAAATACGGGATGAATGATTCACAAAATTTACAATATTATCTCGAACTCCAACTTCAGTTGTACTTGTCACTCCCACTGGTTTATTCAACGCGATATAAATTTGTTCTTCTTTTTCAATCGGCTCGATGATCAATCCGTTTACCATCACCACATCGCCTTTTTTTACTTTATCGGCCAATCCCGCCTTTTTTCCATTAAGCAAAACATTTCCTTGTTCAATATGACGATCTGCTTGTCTTCTGGAGCAGATTCCGCTTTCGCTGATGTATTTGTTGATTCTCATAGTTTTTAGTCAAAGGTAAATTCAAGATTCAAGATTCAAAATTCGTTATTCAAAATTCAATATTCAAAATTTACTTCTCCCTAATTCTAGTATAAAAACCCACTCCAATCTTCCCCTTATCTTAGGGGAAGTACCCGCAGGGGGAAGGGGTTTTATTTTACATTTTTCACTTCGTTCAAGAAATAGTTATTCATTTTACATTCCTCAATAATCCGCATTCGTTCCTGCTCTAGGTCCCAGTTCCACTACTTCCATATCTTTTATATTTCCTGCATCCAATGTAAATCTAACTAAAGTTTTTATTTTATGGATACCATGAATCCCTGCTGAACCTGGATTCAAATATAACATTCGTAATCGCTTATCGAATTCTATTCTTAGAACATGTGAATGTCCGCAGACGAGTAATTTCGGAGTGTTTTTCTTCAGTTCTTCATTTAACTCTCGAGGATAAACATAAGGTCTTCCTGCAATATGCGTAATTAAAACACTCACGCCTTCTAAAATAAAGCGATTATGCTCTGGGAAGGTAATTCTCGCTTTGTAATCATCAATATTGCCCCAAACAGCTCGTAATGGCTTAAAAGCAGCTAATCGGTCGGTAACATCCAAGTTTCCGATATCACCGGCATGCCAAATTTCATCACAGGATTCAAAATATTTGAAAACGCGTTCGTCTAAATGGCTATGCGTATCTGATATGACTCCGATTCGTTTCATTTGAGATTTGAAATTGGATTCAAAGATAGTTTTTTGGGTGTGATTTTAAGGATGAATTTATTGAAAGATATATGAAGAGGTTACCTTCGGTAACTGTTTTTGCCGCGGATTAAAAGGATTTAAAGGATTAAAATGCACGAAATACATTTTTTATTTTTATGAATAAATAAGAATAAGCATGCTTGTCTTTTATCCGTTAAATCCCAAAAATCCGCGGCAAAAAAATATTCGCGGAGCGAATCATCTCCTTTGTATTTCCATCTGTGCCATCTGTGGTATCTGTGTCAAAAAAATGAGCGGAGCGAATAATCTCTTTTGCATTTACATCTGTGCCATCTGTGTCAAAAAAAGCATGAGCGGAGCGAGTAAATCAAGTTAAATCTTCCTAAACTTTAATCGTATCGAATTCCCAATTACCATTAAATCACTTAACGCCATTGAAAGCGCTCCAAACATCGGATTCAAAAAACCAAAAGCAGCCACTGGAATGGCAATCACATTGTAGAAAAAAGCCCAGAAAAGATTTTGCTTGATTGTTTGAATGGTCATTTTGCTGATCTGAATTGCGTCTGTTAATGACGAAAGTTTATCGTTATTTAATAAAACCACTTGCGCTGAATTTATGGCTACTTGACTAGCGGCTGAGAAGGAAATTCCTACTCCCGCTGCAGTTAAAGATGGCGCATCATTTATTCCATCACCCAACATCGCCACTTCATGTTGCTTACTAAAAGCACGTACGATGGCTAGTTTTTCAATGGGATTTTTTTCGAAATAAAAAGTTTCGATACCCAATGTATTAGCAATTTCTTCTACTATTTTTTGTTTATCTCCGCTCAAAATAACTGGACGAATTCCTGACTTTTTTAAATCATCAATAATGATTTTTGCATCCGATTTTAATTCATCACGAATTTTCAATGCGGCAATAGGTATATCGTTTTTTACTAGAAAAATAGAAAAATTCTCTTTGATTTCATCCGGAAAATAATTCCCTAACCATGATGTAGAACCCAATTGTATAATTTCATTAGCTAATGTGGCTTGCATTCCTTTTCCTTTTATTTCTTCGATATTTTCTAAATAAATATTTTCAGAGAAATCTTTTAATACTAATGAAATAGAAGTTGCAATAGGATGAGAAGACTTGTTTTCTAATAATCGTATGATGTTTAGATTTTCATTTTTAGTTTTTTCATCGGTAAAATAATATTCCTGAATTATAAAATTGCCTGTTGTTAATGTTCCTGTTTTATCAAATATGATCGTTTTTACTTTGCTTAATGATTCAAATGTGCTTCCTCCTTTAATCATTATTCCACTTTTAGCTGCTCTTCCTAAACCAACAGCTACGGCAGTAGGTGTGGCCAATCCCATTGCACACGGACATGAAATAACCAATACTGCCACCGAATGAAGAATTGAATAGGTCAATGAAACATCAAATACAAAATAGGAAAGTAAAAAGGTAGAAACCGAAATCAATAAAACTGCTGGAACGAAAATAACAGAAATTTTATCTGCTAAATTTTGAATGGGAGGTTTACTCAATCCCGCATCATTAACTGTTCTTATTATGTGTGATAAAACGGTTTCGCTTCCTGAACGTAGCACTTTTACTCTTGCATTTCCTTTGTTCCAAATGGTTCCGCCAATGATTTCATCACCGATATTTTTTTCTAAAGGTTTAGATTCACCGGTAATCATACTTTCATCTGCCCAACCAGTTCCAGAAATAATTCTTCCATCTGCAGGAATTCGGTCACCTTCATTAATTTGAAATACATCCATTTTTACCAATGATTCGGCATCCACTTCCACGATATTTTCACCGACAACTAGCTTGGCTTTTACCTTCTGAAGTTTCACTAAATCTTCGATAGCTGTGGTAGTTTTTTTTACGCTTCGATGTTCAATTACATTTCCTAATAAAACTAAAGTAGTAATAACCGCTGCTGTTTCGTAGAATAAAAAAGTATGTGCTTCATGAATATTAAAAGCTAATGTTCCATATAAGCTGTAACCGAAAGAAGAAAGAATTCCTGTGATAATTAATACATCCATATTTGGGAAACCTGCTTTCAATGAACAATAAGCACTTTTGCCAAAATGTAAAACACCGATAATAAAAACAGGAATACACAATGACAATTGAAAATAGGGATGATTGAAAATGGAATCGTGTGAAAGAAACATGTGGAGCATCAAAATAGTAGAGAAGGGTAAAGTGAATAGAAATTTTTTCTCCACAGAAGATAATTTGCCAGTATAGATTTTTTTCTGTCCTGTGGCTTTGTAACCAATCCCATCAATGGATTTTTTTATTGTTTCGAAACTAACATTCGTTTCATTATTAAAAACAACTTCACCAGTAATGTAATTTGTATTTACATTTTTCAAACCAAGTTTCGACATGGTTTTCGTTACACTACCTGCGCAGGAGCTACAGGTCATCCCATCTACGAAAACGGTTTCTTTGGGTAATTCGGCCATATCACAAATTTACTCCCCTTTTGTTATCAAATAGATTGATTTTCAATAGAATTTGCTAACAAAATATTTTATATATTTGCATCCTGAAACGGTGGTTGTAGCTCAGCTGGTTAGAGCATCGGTTTGTGGTACCGAGGGTCGTGGGTTCGAGTCCCATCATCCACCCAAATGAAAAAGTCCTGACGGTAGTCAGGACTTTTTTTGTTCGAGGATGAATTTGAAAACATCGTTTTCGAAATTCAGACGAGAACAAAAAAAGCAATGCATAGCATTGGACTTTTTTATTTGGATACCGCCTCTAAGTGTCCAACGAAGTTATTCCCATCGTTCTTTTCGAAATTCAGACGAGAACAAAAAAAGCAATGCGACAGCATTGGGCTTTTTCATTTGGATACCGCCCCTCAGGGTCCAGCGTAGCTAATCCCAATGAAAACATCGTTTTCGAAATTCAGACGAGAACAAAAAAAGCAATGCATAGCATTGGACTTTTTTATTTGGATACCGCCTCTAAGGGTCCAACGAAGTTATTCCCTTCATCGTTTTCGAAATTCAGACGATAAAAAAAATTGATTGTGTTTTAGAATTATTTCGTCCCTACGGGACTAAAAGACTCTCGTGTTATTATTTTTACCAACATTTCATCCCTTCGGGATTTTTAAATTTTGCGGTGTAATTATCATTAAAAGGATAGAATATTAAGACTGAAAGTTGACCTAATATTCTTCAAGTCCCGTAGGGACGATATACAATCAACTTTTCAAAATCGAGTAAATACAACTACTCAAAACTTCTCCATTTTTGAAAATATTATTTTTCAAGGTAGCTTCTAATTTGAACCCAGCTTTATCTAATGCTTTTTTAGATCCTAAATTATTTTCAAAAGGTTCGGCATAAATTCTCACGATATCCATATTTTCAAAAACCATTGGTACGAATTTTTTAATTGCAGTAGAAATATATCCTTTTCCCCAGAAAGGTTTTGCCAACCAATATCCAATTTCCGCATTTTTCGAATAGATATCATCTTGTTGAAATGCACCAATGCACCCAATTAATTCTTCATTGAAATCAATGGCAAGAATCAATTTTTTAGGATTATTTTCATTGGCTGAATTGATAAAGTCGTTAGCATTCTCTTCTGAATAAGGATTCGGAAAAGCATTTCGTAAATTGTTGGCTATTTTTTTATTGTTAGCATATTTTACTAATGAAATTTTATCATTTTTGGTTACCACCCTTAATTTTATTTCATCCTTTTTCATCCTATTGTTTTTCGTTTTCTTTTCTGAAATGAAAAATATACTGCAATAAATACAAAGGCTATAAAAATAGCACTCACTCCAAATGCAACTCCAGGAAAATGAAATGGAGCATTTTCATTAGTAAACAAATAAAATAAATTCGTCATTAATAGGGGATTGATAATAGTTGTTAAGCTTTGCAAAGAGGTTAAAACACCTTGTAGCTCTCCTTGTTCGTTAGCGGGTACATCATTTGAAATAATTCCTTGTAATGCAGGAGGAGCGATTCCTCCTAATGCATAGATCATGGTAAAGGCAAACATCATCCATGGTTGATTAGCGAGTGCAAAAATGGTAAAGCCAATGAAATATAAAATCAATCCTACATAAACTGTTTTTCTATCACCCAATTTTTTCATACTCAATCCCACTAATCCCCCTTGAATAATGGCAACACAAATTCCAACAAATGCCAATGAATATCCAATCATTGCTTCATCCCAAGAAAATTGATATTTCGTATAAAAAGCCCAAATGGAAGGCATCGTTTGTCCTGCCAAATAAAGTAGAAACATTCCTAAAATCAAACCAGCGATAGAAGGATATTTTTTCAAATGTTTCAATGAACCAAATGGATTTGCTCTTTTCCATTCAAATTTTCTCCTATTATCAGAGGAAAGTGATTCGGGTAAAACAAAATATCCATAGAGGAAATTGGTCAATGAAATTGCGGCTGCCACCATAAATGGTGCACGAACACCAAATTGCGCAATGAAAGTTCCTAATAAAGGTCCGATGATAAATCCAACTCCAAATGCTACTCCAATTAATCCGAAATTTTTTGCGCGATCTTCAGGTTTACTGATATCCGCTATATAAGCCATACCAGTTGTGAAACTTGCTCCACAAATTCCAGCAATGATTCTTCCTACAAATAACCAGGCTAGAGTAGGAGCGAAACTCATCAAAATATAATCTATTCCTAAACCTAAAAGTGAAATTAAAAGGACTGGACGTCTACCATATTT
>CAMBFX010000030.1 GCA_945865695.1 Chryseobacterium gleum
CACTAATCCTAAAACTTAAGCGACCATTGAACTTTTGATAAAATGAAAGTAACGGGCGAGGGTGATTTAATTATTGTGGCTTTTTTTTATCTATTTCTTAAATAAATATCAAACTTTAGCTTTTCATTTCTTTTTTGTAATTATTAAACGAATAATCATTTTTAAATTAAATTTACGCTTAACTTTTCGGGATTAAATAATCCTAATGTATTTAAACTAAAAATTAAAAGTATTAAAACCAGAATTATGATTAAAAAACTATTTTCATTCGTACTTTTTATGATTGTCCAGAATTTTATTCCCGCATTTGGACAAACTATTCATGCAGATTATTTAGATGGAGCCATTTGGTTTAAGGTAAAAGAAACATTTCCTTTATCCAATGCCGTTCAAATGTATGGGAAACCTGTTGATCAAATGAATTTGAACGCAGTTGAATTTGCGTACACGAAACAGATAGCCATCAATTTTGCCATTCAAAAACTTTCTAGACCTTTTCACATGGTAAAAGATAATTCCAAATTAAATAGAGTCTATCGAATGGAATTAACCAACCCTGAGGATGTTGATGCCATTATCAAAGAACTGGAAATGAATCCTGCGATTGATTATGCTGAAAAGGTTCCTTTATTAAAGCATTGTTTAACTCCAAACGACCCTAATTATAATTCTTCTACACAATGGGGATTATTTAAAATTCAAGCCGCACAAGCTTGGAATATTTCTACGGGAAGCACAAGTGTTGTGGTTGCCATTGTAGATGATGCTGTGGAAATTACTCATTCTGATTTATCGCCAAACGTATGGGTAAATAGTGATGAAATAAATAGTAACGGAATTGATGATGATGCAAATGGATATATTGATGATCGTCAAGGATATGATGTTGCTAGCAATGATAATAACCCAAATCCACCATCTGTGGCTTACGATCACGGCACTCACGTGGCTGGAATTGTAGGAGCTCGTTCTAATAATTCTACGGGTGTTGCTTCCATTGGTTATAATATAAAAATTATGGCTATTAAATCAACTACCCAAGTTTCATTAGTAACACATGGTTATGAAGGAATAGTTTATGCTGCCTATAATGACGCTGATGTTGTTAATATGTCGTGGGGAGGGTCTGGATTTTCCACTACAGGGCAAAGTATTATTAATGACGCTTTATCGCGAGGATGCATATTAGTAGCTGCGGCTGGTAATGATAATGTAAATACTGTTTTTTATCCTGCAGGTTACTCGGGTGTAGTTGCGGTTGCATCATCAACTACCAATGATGCAAAATCAAGTTTTTCTAATTATGGAACATGGATTGATGTTACTGCTCCAGGAAGTAGTATTTACAGTACCGTTCCTGGAAATACTTACGATTACAAACAAGGAACATCCATGGCATCTCCAATGGTGGCTGGATTAATGGGATTAGTCAAATCTGTTAACCCTAACATGCCCAATGCAGATATTATCAATTGTGTTTTATCTACTGCAGATAATATTAATATTGTAAATCCATCTTTTATCGGACAATTAGGAAGTGGAAGAATCAATGCTTTTGATGCCGTTTCTTGCGCAGCAACTAGTTTAAATTTACCTCCCGTTGCCGAATTTATTGCAGATTACACCACCATTCCTGCTGGAGCGAGTGTTGAATTTACAGACCAATCAGTTTATAATCCAACCTTATGGGCTTGGACATTTACCGGAGGTACGCCCGCTTCTTTTAATGGCCAAAATCCGCCAGCAATCACTTATAATACTGCTGGAACCTATCAAGTTTCACTTTCCGCTACCAATGCAAATGGAAATGATGTTGAAACAAAAACAGGTTATATCACTGTTACTGTAAATAATGGTTGCGACACATTAGGAGATCATTCTTGGGCTCCTGTTTTAACTCCATCTATATTTACATTAAGTCCTGCAACCAATGGCTATTTAGCTGGAACTAATAATACAGGTGATAAAGCAAAAGCAAATTATTATAATGCTTCTCCATATACCTACCTAACTGGAATGTATCTATGGTTCGGAGAAGCTCATGATAGTAATCCAAATGAAACGGTTACTGTTTTTGTTAAAAATGGAACCGGAATGACCGTTGGTGCTAATCTCGCCAATGGAACCAAAACAGTAAGGATGGGTGATATTATCACTAATGTTGCTGGAAATTTTTTAACGTATGTGGAATTTGATCCTCCAGTAATATTACCAGCTTCGAAAGAAATTTTTGTTGGAGTTGATTTTTCGGGATTAACATTTGTTACAGGTGTAGAAGATTTAGGATTGGTAACGACAGCTCAAAACGAAGCAAGCAACGGATTTGAGCAACTCACAAATAATGTATGGCAAAATTACTCAGTACGATTTGGAACCAATTTTGGAAATTATATTAATCCAATTGTAACCGATGTTCCGACTGTAATTACATTCACTCAATCGGCAACAACTGTTTGTGGAGGAAATTCAGTTTCATTTGATGCAACAGGAAGTTCAGTTGAAGATACTATGAGATGGACGTTCGAAGGAGGAACACCTTTTTACTCAAGCAATATGCAACAAACCGTTTTCTATAATACAGCGGGAACACACAGAGCCTATTTAGAAATTATTGGAGGTTCTTGCTCGGGTTATAAAATAGATTCGGTTGATATTACTGTTTTAGCCAACCCCTCAGTTACCGTTACCGCAACACCTAATATCGTTTGTCCGGGAAACAATTCATCTTTATCAGCCGTTGGTGCAAGTTCTTATACTTGGATACCATCCACCTTTTTATCTGGCACAACAGGTGCAAATGTTACTTGTATTTCGCCTACCAATTCAATTACTTATGACGTTACGGGAACAACTGGTTCTTGCTCGAAAACTACGTCTATTACTATCACTTTAGATAATAATCCACCAGTTGCCGAATATTTAGTTACTCAAGACAGTATTTGTTCTGGATCATCGGTAACATTTAATGGTGCTGGTAGTGATAATGCCAATAGTTATGTTTGGGCATTTACTGGGGGTAGTATTTCCAGCTCTACGAATAATGGACCTACGGTTACCTACCTCACACCAGGAAACTATTCAGTTGATTTGACAGTGACCAATAATTGTAGTCAATCGGATAATGTAACTGGAATCATTGTTGTTTTAAACTGTTTAGGAATTGAAAATTCATTTGCTGAAAACAGTATTTCTGCATTTGTAAATCATGAAAATGGGCAATTAAATATTATGACCAATTTTATTGAATCAGCTCAACTTCAAATGGATTTAGTTAATGCAATTGGACAAAACGTTTATAGTGAAAGAAGTTCATTTGCTCAAGGAAATCAATTAAAAACAGTGGATATTTCAACCTTTTCGAATGGAATATATTTCCTTCGAGTGACTGATGGAAAAAGAAATTTTGTTGTAAAATTTGTAAAATAATTAAATAATAAATTGAATTTTTGGCCCATCCGATAGTTGGATGGGCTTTTTTATTCTTTAAAAAGAGTATTAAAGGTGATTTGCATCATTCAATCAATTACCTTTGAAATGTGAATAAAACTCAACTTTTCTATTTTATTAAATTATGTCGTCCATTGAATTTATTAATCATTGGTGTAACGATGTATTTCATGCATTTTTTTGTGATTGGAAAATTGATCAATTCATTTGAGTCTGAAAATCGCTCAGCTGAATTTTTAGTAACCTCTTTTGATTTCTTCTTACTGGTTTTCTCCACCATTTTAATTGCAGGCGCTGGATACATCATCAATGACTATTTTGATATTCGTATTGATCGTATCAACAAGCCAGAAAAAGTAATTGTAGGAAAATACATTAAGAAACGGGTTGCTATGCTTACTCATACCGGAATGAATATTGTAGCAGTTGGAATTGGCATTTATTTGAGTTTGAAATATGGTTCTTGGTTACCCGTCATTTTCCATTTAATTACCACCACTCTACTTTGGTGGTATTCTGTTCAACTGAAACGAAAATTTTTATCTGGCAATGTAGTAATTGCTATTCTTTCAGGAATGGTTCCGCTTTTAGTTGGATGGTTTGAATTACCAGGAATTTTTGAAGAATATAAAATGCATTTAAATACAATAAATGACTTGAATCCGTTTGCCTATTGCTTTTACATGATTATTGTGTTTTGTATAATGGCGATAACCACCACTCTTATTCGAGAAATATTAAAAGACATGGCCGATGTTAAAGGCGATGAATCACAAAATTGCAAAACTGTTCCTATTGTTGTTGGGATTTCCAAAACTAAATATGTAGTAAATGTATTATTATTGGGCACCATATTTACTATTTTAGGGCTTCAAATAATGTTTTTCCCGGATACAAAATATGCATTTTATATTATCTGTTTTGTTTGTTTACCCTTATTAATTTCCGCTATTATCACTCATAAAGGAAAAGAAAGAATTCATTTTATTCGCGCCTCTGATTTTATCAAAATTAGCATGTTTGCAGCCCTATTATTTACTATAATCGCTTGATGTTAGAAAACCTAAATAAATATAAAATTATACTTGGTTCTCAATCCCCAAGAAGGAAAGAGTTATTGAAAGGATTAGGATTTTACTTTGAAATTAGAGTAAAAGAAATTGACGAAACATTTTCTGATAAATTAAAAAAACAAGAAATTCCGATTTATTTATCTCAACAAAAAGCGGCTGATTTCAAGAATGAAATTGAGAATGAAAATATTTTATTAATCACTTGCGATACGATTGTTTGGATTAACGATTGTGCTTTAAATAAACCAGTGGATAGAGCGGAAGCTATTCGAATGCTAAAAACACTTTCTGGTAATGTGCATGAAGTATTTACTGGTGTTACGCTAACTTCTAAAGAAAAACAAGTTTCCTTTTTTGAAGAAACAAAAGTTTATTTTAAAGACTTAAGCAACGAAGAAATTGAATTTTATATCGATCAATTTAAACCTTTTGATAAAGCAGGTTCATATGGCGTTCAGGAATGGATGGGATTTGTGGGAATGCGAAGAATTGAGGGTTGTTATTTCAATGTAATGGGATTGCCTTTGAGTAAACTTTATTCTGAACTCGAAAAATTTTAGTGAGCTATTTGTTTTAATTCCTATTTTCGCTTTATGCAATTCAAACAATTATTCAGAAAAAAACCGGCAGTAGGTCTCCTTTCCGATGATGGAGGACACGGTAGCGGATTACACAAAGTTTTAAATGTTCGTGACCTTACTTTTTTTGGGGTTGCAGCCATTATTGGAGGTGGAACTTTTAGCGCAATAGGTAATGCTTGTGCTTCGGGCGGACCAGGAGTTGTTTTTCTTTATATTATTTGCGCCATTGCCTGCGGATTTACCGCTTTGTGTTATGCCGAATTTGCTTCACGCGTTCCTGTTTCAGGAAGTGCTTACACTTATGCTTATGTTTCTTTTGGAGAATTATTTGCTTGGATTATTGGCTGGGCTTTGATTATGGAATATTCCATTGGAAATATTTATATCGCATTTTCATGGAGTGGCTATTTTACTAATTTATTACCAGGACTTCCCGAATGGTTAACAACAAATTATTTAGATGCGAAAACTGGTTTTTTAGAGGGGACTAATAATGAGGGAATTCAAGCATGGATTAACGCTCCACAAATTGGTGGATTGAGAATCATTTTTGATTTACCTGCTGTTATCATCAACATTTTAATCACTTGGTTAGTTTATAGAGGAACGAAGGAATCTAAAAACATAAGTAATTTGATGGTCATTATTAAACTTGCTGTGATTTTATTAATCATTGGTGTTGGTTTATTTTATATCGATATGGATAATTGGACGCCATTTATGCCGAATGGGTTTGATGGTGTAATGGCAGGAGTTTCGGCAGTATTTTTTGCTTATATCGGTTTTGATGCGGTCTCCACTTTAGCAGAAGAGAGTAAAAATCCACAACGAGATTTACCTAGGGGAATGATTTATTCATTGGTAATATGTACTGTACTTTATATTATTCTTGCACTTATTTTAACTGGAATGGTTTCTTACAAATTATTAGGCGTTGATGACCCTTTAGCGGAAATTTTTGCTCAAAAAGAAATCAAATGGATGTTATGGATTGTTTCTATAGCAGCGGTTGTTGCCATGACTAGTGTAATGTTAGTTTTTCAAATGGGGCAACCTAGAATTTGGATGACCATGAGTCGTGATGGTTTGATGCCAAAAAGATTTAGTTCCATCCATCCTAAATATAAAACACCTGGATTTGCTACCATTGTAACAGGATTTGTAGTAGGAGTTCCACTGTTTTTTACTAACGCAGATTTTATTCTAGACTTTACGAGTATTGGAACATTGTTTGCTTTTGTATTGGTATGTGGTGGAGTTTTAATGCTTCCACCGAAAGAAAAAGAAAAAGGTAAATTTCATTTACCGTATATCAATAGTAAATTTATTTTTCCAGTGATGGTTGTGCTTACATTTGTTTTAATAGAATGGAAATTTCCTGATTTTTTCAGTAATTTATTTAATGTTACCAGTGAAACTGCAGAATCTGCCATTCCCATGATTATCTTTTTTGCGGTATTATTTGTTCTTGCTGTTTTCTCTTTCCTTAGAGAATTTTCATTGGTACCAGTGCTTGGTTTAGCTTCTTGTTGCTATTTATTGACAGGTATGGCTTGGTCGAATTGGAAATGGTTTTTTGTTTGGATGATCATCGGTTTGGTGATTTATTTCATATACGGATTTAAGAAAAGTAAATTAGCGAAAAATGAGAATTAAATTAGTATTGCTTTTAGTCATTGTTTCATTTTCTCAATGTAATTCTGAAAAAAAATCAGAGAAAAAAGAAAAAGAAAAGCAACCAAAGGATACTTTGATTGTATCTATTGATGAAACAAATTTTCAAACACAAGTTTTAGAATTAAGTTCACCTTATCCTTTTCCAATCTCATTTAATGAAAATTCAAAAGGTAAATTAGAATTGACAACAGGCGAAGAGGATAAAATTATAGCTGAAATAAATTTTTCAGAAATTTTAAAAGATCAATTGGAGCTAAACATTAGTGAACTAATTCCAACTATATCTAATTTGGCGTTTTCTAATAATTTCCATCAACAACTTTCTGTTTATCTTTTCGAAAAACAATGGCATGCTTCGAGAATTGATTATAAAAGCGTGAACGAATCAATTACCTACTATGAGGTATTGAATCCGCCGCGAGGAGAATATTGGTTCTTAAATGCAGTATTAGAAGAAAATGGCGATTCTAAAATCGTAGCTAGTTACCGATTCAAATTACCAGAAAGTATTTTTGCTAAACATTTTGAAAAATTAAATAACCGAAAATTTGTTGACTATAAAAATTATTTATTCAACACTCCTGAGTCGCAAAAAATAGAATATAACAGCATTCGTAAAATGGGAAAATTTTACGAAGGTTTTGCCGCTTCATTGAACAACACTGACCCGAATTATAAAAACTATTTAATGGGATCCATTTTCGCGTTAAAAAATTCTCCGAAAAGAATTAGTTATTTCTATGATGCTGATTTTGATTTTCCAGAAATGTTGGAGAACGGATACGATACCACACATTTTAGTAAACATTCATTGAAAGAATTATTTGCTTCACAAACTTTCTCCTATAAAACCACTTACCCATTAAACGGTGGAAAAGATAGTTTATTGGAAATTCAAATTGATTTTGGTTCCAAAGAAAATACACCTACCCTGCATTTGGTAATGGGCGGATTGGTGTTTAGCGAAATTCCAAGAATTAAAAGTGATGATTTTACTAATGGTTTGTATTTACCTCTCGGTTTTTCAAAGTATAAAAATGAATCAATTCTGCAAGAATCTTATATTTTGATGGGAAACACCACTGGATTTTGGTTAGATAATTCATTTGGAAGAAATATTGATGGCGTTACTTTATATTTTGATAAAAAAAGTCCTTTTAAATTACATATTTGGTTAATGGGTGGTGATGGAACGATTCCGGTGGGGCATTATTTAACGAGTATAGATCAGATGAAGAGGAATTGAGTATTGAGTATTGAGTATTTAGTATTCAGTATTTAGTATTTAGTATTTAGTATTTAGTATTTAGTATTTAGACATGAGATTTAAGACTTAAGACATAAGACATAAGATTTAAGACTTAAGATTTTAGAATATAGAATATAGATTATAGATTATAGGTTGGAGAGAGTGAGTGCGGATGAGAAAACTAAATAGCCACCATTGCCAATGCGAAGCCGATAATTATTGCAGAAAGTTTTGCTGAATTGAATTTATGTCCTTCTGAAGATTCGAATAAAATGGTGGTAGAAATATGAAGAAACATACCCACTACAAATGCCAATGAATATTCAAAAAATCCACTAAACATTTCGGTAAATCCATTTCCAAATTGATGTGAAAGAAAAGCTCCGAATGGGCCCATTAATGAAAAAATAGCAATATAAATCAATGAAGCTTTTCTAGAGAATCCCGATTGTAAAAAATAGGCAGCTAAGGCAACGGTAACTGGAATATTGTGAAAAATTATTCCTAATAAAAGCGAATGGTCGGCATGTTCGTGATGATGATAAGCGCTATCATGAATTTCTCTTTCTAATGGAATTCCCTCCACAAACGCATGAATGGATAAACTAATCATCATGGCCCAAGGAAATTTTTTGGAATGTTCATGAACGTGCACGTGCGCATGTTCAATTCCCTCTGAGAAAAAATCCAATAATAATTGAAACATGAAACCAATGAGAACAATGCTTCCCATTTTAATTGCATCACCGTGATGATAAACTTCGGGAAGTAAATGGGTGAATGAAATTCCTAAAAGGTAGGCTCCGCTAAATGCTAAAAAAATCTTTATCCATTTTCCCTTTAAAGGTTGAACAAATAAAATAATAAATGCCACGATGAGCACTGTTGAGATTAATGAAATATAAACCAGAAAATCGTTCAAATTATTTCTTTTTAGCCACAATTATCAATCGATCGGAAGTGTTTTCCTCAAACAAACTTAATGAATAGCTTCCAAAGGTAGTAATTATTTGCAATCCTGTTGCATCTAGCATATTTTTGAGAGCAGAATAATCAAGTGCTCTTACTTTTTCAGTAAAGGTAAATGCCTGGCCATTATCTTCGAAATGAATTTCTTTTTCAATAAACTTAGCGCAAGAATGACGATGAATATTAAAAATAATTTGACCTATTTTTTTGCTTTCATCGACAAATAATTCATTGGATAATTTAGAGGCATTAAAAAAATCAAGTATAAACAAGCCATCAGGCTCCAACATTTGATATACCGATTCTAAAACTTTAAGATTATCCGCATCTTGATCAAAATATCCAAAACTAGTAAATAGGTTAAAAATATAATTGAATTTTTCGCCTTTCAATTCATTTCTCATATCACCCACAAAAAATCGCAGCTGCTCATTAGAGAAAGCAGAAGCCTCTTTAATATTATTAGGTGATAAATCGACACCTGTAACATTTAAACCGCATTTAGAAAGGAAAATGGCATGCCTACCCTTTCCGCAAGCAAGATCTAGCACTCGAGCATTGGATACAATTTTTAGTTCTTGAATTAATCTCGTAAGAAAGAATTCAGCCTCATTTTCATCTCTATGCGAATAGAGTAAATGATAATAGGGCGAATTAAACCAGTCTTTGTACCAATCGGGTTGCATATTGCAAATGTATAACAACTGAGTCAAAAAACTACAAAATTTAGTAATCCTGAAAATCTCATGGTCACTTCCTTTTTTCAAAATAAATTTAACCATGTTTAAATCAGCGCCTGTCAAATCTATTCTAAATAAAAAAAAATCTCGCGACTCATGGTTTTTGGATGATTATACCTTGAATTTATATTCGGGATGCGCTTTTAATTGTTTGTTCTGTTATGTAAAAGGAAGCATTTTTGGCGAACATAACGAGAGAAGTATGACTTCTAAATCGAATGCATTAGAATTATTAGAAAAAGAATTACATCTACGCGCAAAAAAAAATCAATATGGTTTTATTGTGATGTCATCGGCAACCGAACCTTATTCTCAAGCCGAAAAAGAATTAAAATTAACCCGTTCTGCATTGGAGATTATTTTGAAATATAAATTTCCGGTTCATATTATTACACGATCTGATTTAATTGTGCGTGATTTGGATTTATTGTTTAGCATCAATGAAAACGCGATTGTTCCAGATGATTTGAAAAGTAAATTAAAAGGAATAATTGTTTCTTTTTCCTTTAATACTTTGGATGATGCTACTGCTAAAATTTTTGAACCGGGCGCTACTCCACCCTCTTTGAGAATGAAAGCCAAGGAAGAAATTTTGAAATACGGATTTAAATCGGGAGTAAGCTTGATGCCATTATTGCCTTTTATCACCGATAAAGGACGCTTATTAGAAGAATATTATCGAGTATTTAAAAATATGGGCGCACATTATTTGATGCCTTCTGCTTTAACTTTATTTGGAGATGATTCATCGGATAGCAAGGTGCAAATGTTTAGAGCCATTGAAAAACATTATCCAGAATTATTAGGAAAGTACCATCGTTTTTTTGATGATTCGGATTATATGCCGAAATATTATAGTGAAGCATTTGCAAAAAAAACACATGAATTATCTTATCGGTATCAATTGAATAATAGAATTGTGAATGGGTTGTTTGGGTGAGATAAGTTCCTGATAAAACAAACTCCATTTTGTATTGCCTAGTAGAATTAGTTTAATGATATACTAAAATGAGTAATCGTTTCATCTGTTACATGTAATCCTATTTATGAATTGAAATGAAGCCGTTTAGTTACATTTTACTCCATTCATACTAATTGGCTACAACTCTTCTAGAATTCATTAATTTTGGAGATTCAAGGTAAAAAACATCATTGAACTGTAACTATTATTGATATTAACCTTATTCAAGAATGAAAATATTCATCACCTCATTTTTATTGTTTTTTGCGATTATCGTAAAATCACAAGATACCATTCCAGCAAATGATACTTCTTCGAATTCTGGAATTTTGAAAATATCCATCAACTGCGATGAATGTGATATGGCATATATGAAACAGGAATTACCTTATTTAAATTATGTTCGAGACAGAAAATTGGCACAAGTTCAAATAATCATCACAGAACAAGAAACGGGTTCGGGAGGAGAAGAATTTACCTTACAATTTAAAGGACTCAAGGAATTTGAAAATATGAACGATACCTTGAAATTTACTTTGTTGCCTAATGTATCTTCTGACATTTTAAGAAATACGATGAATCAATATATTCTTTTAGGTTTAACGAGATATATTTCTAAAACTCCTTTTGCTTCCGATTGGTTAGTTAATTATGAAGGAGCAACTAGTAATCAAGAGATAAAAGATAAGTGGAATTTCTGGGTATTCAATTTATCTGCAGATGGATCTATAAATGGTGAACAATATTATAAATCAAAAAATATTTACGGTGAATTTTCAGCCAGAAGAACCACTGCAAAAAATAAGCTAGGGTTATTTTTTAGTAATAATTATAATAAAAATAATTATTTCATTGATGATTCAACCGAAGTAATTAGTTTATTTAAAACGTATAGTGCAGATGGATATTATGTAAAAAGTTTAAATGAACATTGGTCTGCTGGAATTAGTTCAGAATATAATACTTCTATATTTATGAATCATAAATTGAATATTAGTGGGGCAGCTTCTATCGAATATAATATTTTTCCCTATAGTGAATCTACAAGAAGAATTTTTCGAATTAATTATAATATAGGACCACGGTATGATATTTACTATGATACAACTGTTTTAAATAAAACAAAAATGCTTTGGGGTTATCAAGAAGTTGGAGTTGAATTTAAATTAATAAAAGAATGGGGATATATTTCGAATTATGTTTCGTATATGAATTTCTTAAATAATTTTAAATTCTGGGGAGTAAGCATTTATTCGTTTGCCAGTTTCAATCTATTTAAAGGATTCAGTTTAACTCTTTCTGGAAATTATAGTATTATCAAAAACCAAGTAAGTCTACGTTCAGAAGGAGCAACCAATAGTGATATTTTATTGCGTCAATATCAATTACCCACTGATTCGAGGTATTGGATGAATATTGGCATTAGTTATACATTTGGATCGATTTACAACAATATTGTCAACCCACGTTTGGACTAAGTTCATCCGGGCGCATCTGAGCCATTAATATTTTTTCTGTTTCTTCATTGTGTTTACGAGCCGCCTTATCCACGAAAAAAGAAGAAACAATAGATAGAATACTAAACGACATGAAATAATATAATCCTGGTAAAATACGAGCATCGGTTTGAATTTGATCACTCATATTTTGAAAAGCAAGAAAAGCCAAGAACATCGCCACCACAAATACATCAGCCATGCTCCATTTTCCTAATTTATGAATTACCAACTTCATTATATAAAAGCGATGAGTAGATGGAAAAGCCATGGATATAAATGAAATAATTAATTTAATAATTGGAAATAAAATACTAAAAAGAAGTAGAGCTATACCTACTAAATAATTTTTTGCTTCAAATAAAATATAAATAAGATCTACCACTGATTTGCATTGATATTGGAAATAAAATTTCCCTTCTAGTTCAGGTGAAATATCAACATCCTTTTTCCAAAAATAAAGATCTATTGTTCCTTCATAGATATGAAATTCCATTCCTTCACGATAGGCGAAAATTTCCATCATTGGTGAACTTATTCCTACCCAAAGGCAAACCATAGAAACAACAATCAGCATCATTGCCATATAGCCGTGAACAAAAAAATGGGTCAAGTAAAGTGTTAGGGTAATTAACAATACAGCAATGCTTATACTGGCAAAAAACATCGACCACCGCTTAGTATTGTTTTCGTGTTTCAGCGCTTCGCGTTCGTAATATTCACTTTTTGATTTCTTTTTTTCCATTTCATTTCCATCCAAAGCCATGGAAATATATTCTTTCGAATCAGTTAGTCGATCTATTCCACCCATCACATCCACGCTATTTTGCATGTAATCTTTATAGGCATGCCCTTCTTGATTAAGTTTAAAAGCATAATAACCTCCAAATCCGAGGTAAGCCATTAAGATAAGAAAGAAAAACAGTAAGCGATTTTTAGCAGATTTCATCGTTGGATGAATAATTTCTGTGTAAAATTATCAATAGTAATGAAATAAATTCCTGATGAGAATAAAGAAACATCAAACGCACAACTGCTAGAAATCATTTTTTCATTCAGAATAATTCTGCCGGTTTGATCTGAAATTACCATTTGTGAATTTTCATTTTCGGATTGAATAAAAATCATTTCATTGGCAGGATTTGGAAATAACTGAAAAGAAACTGAGTTACTTTCTTCTACACCTAAACTCAAGCAATCATTGTATTGAACAAATTTCACTGTGTTATTTCCAGAATTTGGAATTCCTAAGGTATCTTCTACTTGATTATAAAAAATATCAGCTGCACTACTTAATCCTGTTACATTCATATTTACAGGAGCGGCAACAAAATCATTATCAAAACGAGAAATTCGACTTGGGCTCCAAGAAGCCACATAAAATTGTCCGCTACAATTCATAGCAATTCCGTCACAATTTCCCAATGCAGTAGTGGCTAAAGTAGTATAAGTAGAATCGGTTAAATTTATTCCAATGATCGGTGCATTTGTTCCCCAATTAACCATCACTAACCGGTTATTAATATCATCATAAATAATTCCGTTTGGAGATTTAGTTAATCCAGTAATAAAATCATTGAAGGAATTATTTAATGTATTAAGACGAATCACTTCTTTTACAGAAAAATCAGTAATAAATAAATCTGTTCCAACATGGGTAATTCCATTAAGGAATGTAGCGCCTAAATTTACATTTGCTACTTGAGTTCCAGTAGTAAGATCATAACCTTTAATTCTTCCTCCATCGCAGGCGTAAATGGTATTTCCAACGATTTCCATTCCATAGGGACCAGTAGTCATTCCTGAAGCGAACACCGTTAAAGTTCCGTCATTGGCACGTGCAATAATTTCTCCATTTCCAGAATTTGCTACCATCCAACGATCGTTAGCTGCATCGTATTCGATACTTTCGGGGCCGTTGTAGGATTGGGCGTTAATAGTTAATGTTCCTAATGATAAAATGCAGATGGTAAAAAAGTTTTTCATAGTATGAATTTTATTCCTTAATAAAGGTTGAAAAGATACGGAATAACTTAAAATATTTACAACTCCAAACAATAATTTTCTTTGTTTACTCCTTTATGATTTATAACTAAAAATTGAATAATAGCTATAATATAATTAAAACCAGAAAACTAAATCCAAAAAAAATGGAAATTCAGAAATTAAAATTTAATTTTTAACCATTTGTCATGGCACAATTATTTCGGCATTCGGATATTTAATTTTCCAAGCTTCCAACTGCGAAATTTTAGAAATGGTTATTCTTGTTCGAGCATCTAATCTAACATGGATAAGCTTTGCTTCGGGTGTTCTGACCATGTTTTTGGATTTAAACTTTATATTATTTTTCATATTAAATTAATTAAAGCGTATTTATCAGCTTTATTTTTCTACATTTTGACTCTATTCGAATTTATTCAATTCATACTATATAGTTTTCAAAAAGCCAGTTTATCAAAACTTTTACTATACCCTATCAAATTATACCGTCTAATTATTTTCGTTATGCTTCTAAAATAAAAAGGAATTCTCTTGAGTGGATTCTTCTTTATACTAATGAACCATAGACATACGTAGCGAAAGGAAAACAATTCAGTTATAACTAACTTTTTTAAAGATACGAGGAATATGTTGAACTAACTAATTGTAAATTTCATTGTTTGCAATTTTTAACGTTTTTTTCGATGTAAACAGAAACACGCTCCAAATCATCAATAGATTGAATAACTCTACAATGAAAAGATGTTTGCCAATCAAATGATAATTGATTTTTTCTGGCAAAGGTGGTTACAGACGATTTAAATCCTCTGACAATAGAGGCGAGATTATTGGATTGAGGCCCGAATTGATTGGATTTGAAATTATGAAGAAAAATATATGGAAGGTCTTCAACTATTTCTGATTCTATTCTTGTTTCAGAATTTCCCAAATCGACAACTGAATAATTCGAATTGAATGGATTGATTCCAATAAATAAAATGGCATGGAAATGGTCTGGCATAACTATCGATTCTCCCAAACTAACATTCATACTTTTTCGTAAATCGGCTGTCTTTAACCACTCTGATTGAACGATCTTTCCTAATTCGGATAAATTCATGTTTCCATTGGTAATTTCACCAAAATATGGAAATCTTCCTTCTGTACAAATCGTGATGAAATATGCTCCTGCCATTGAATAATCAACATCCTTTCTGCGTGCGGAATCTATGCGATACTTTTTGTTGTATAACTTTACTGGCATGGGAATTGGTTTTTTATCACAACCAAAAGACGCGATGACATCGCGTCTCTATTTCCCGATTGTCAAAACATCCACCTTGCTCAAATCCACTTCAAAAATCTCACGTTCGTTCTTTCCGTGATCTGCAATGGTCGACATATATGCTTTTTTCTTGTCTGCTGTTAATACAAAATGTAAATCATCATCTACGGTATTGATTGGTGCTCCTAAATTCACTGGTGTGCTCCAAACTCCTGCTTTGTTTTCGCTTCTGTAGATATCATATCCACCCATACTGTTATGTCCGCGTGAACTAAAAAACATCCATCTTCCATCTGGAGTTACATAAACCGTATTTTCATCATAACGTGTGTTTATAGTTGAACCTACACTAACTGGATTGGTCCACTTTCCTCCTACTTTGGTGGCAGTATAAATATCCGATTCTCCTTCTCCACCTAATCGCTCACTTAAAAAATAAATCGTATTTCCATTAGCTGTTAAACATGCCGAACTTTCCCAAAAGGTGGTATTAATAATTTTCTTATCAAATGATTTTGGCTTACCCCATTTCTTTGTTTTAATACTCTTCTTCGATATATAAATATCACCACTTTTAGTAGCATCTATAATATTTCGGTATATCAACATAGTAATTCCATCAGGTGAAATATAATTTACCGATTCGTGATATTCGGTATTTAATTCTCCAGCTAAATCATTATCGGCTTCATTCCATTTTCCGTTCACAGAATCCCAAGTGCATAAATAAATATCGGTGAAGAATTTAAAATCTCCTAATAAATCTACAGACGCACCATTGGTATCACTTCTACGCGAGGTAAAAAACAATGTTTTTCCATCTGGAGCAGGAACTAAACCAAAATCATCCGTTGGTGAATTAACTTCAGGACCCATTTTCGTAACAGTGATATCTTTATTGGGAGAAGCTTCCATTTCTTTTGCTTTTTTACATTGAGCAATCATCAAATCTACTTCTTCATCAATAATTTGCTTTGGAGATAATCCATTTCTATATATTTCCAAAATCTTTATAGCTTCATCATGTTTGCCTAATTTTTGATAAATCTTTCCGAATAAATAATCCAATTCTTTTAATGGTTTTTCTGGATCCATCACTAAAGAAGTTTTACGTGCATATTCCAGCGCAAGATCATAATGTTTGATTGACAGATGCGCCTCTCCGCTATAATAATGTGCCATGATATGTTTATCATTTTGATCAATCACTTCACGATAAATACTAATGGCCCCACGATAATCGCCAGCATTGAATTTTCCTTTTGCTTGAAACATTTTTTCAGCAATCAAACCTTTATCTAATAAATTAAGCGAAGAATCAGGCTCAATCAAATTTGCTTTCAAATTGAAAGTGATGATTGCTGATAAAAGGCATAAAATCCAAACTTTACTTTTCATTTAGGGTATAATTTTGTAGTTTAAAATTACGGAATTTTTCTCAATTAACACTATTCTTTAACAGCATGTTCATTTTTACTTAAGTCAACTGTTTCGTGCATGGCAAAAGTGGCTGCAATAATGGCCAGAACCGGTGCAAAAATAACCCCGATATCATAAGGAATAATAAACATGGCCGAAAAAACCACCCCATTTCCAATAGCTAAACCACTATGTTCTCTCACAAACTTTACACTTTCTGTGATATTCAACCTTCTGCGTTCGTTGACGTAGTCAATCATTCCAAAACCATAGAAATAACATCCCAAACAAAACATAAAAACGGGTGTGGCGTAGGATAAATAAGGTATAATCAAAGCCAAAATAAACCAGAGTGCTACAATTAAATATTCGATAACAAAATTTCCTGTTGCAATTCGAATGGCTCGAATAATATCGGCTCGAAACTGTGGCCAATTAAAAGGATGCTTATTTCCCGTTAACTTGGTTTCAACTAACATACTCAACTGTGTTAGAAGAGGTGAAAGAACAATAAAAACAATGTACTTTCTTGCCTTATACGCCATCAAAACCAACGAATTAAGAAATAACATATGAACCATTTCTAAAATCAAATCGTTCATAGTGGATGGATCTCCAAATTCATAATTCTTAAGATTCTCCTCTAATGTTAAACCACCCCAGAGTATCAATCCAGATAAAATTAGAGGTGGAATGAAGTAATTCCATAGCTTATTTACCTTAATAAACTTAATGGCATCGAGATAAGTTTCTACCCCAATTCTAAATAGTTTAAAAAAAGATTTTTGTTTTTCCATGATTTACAAGGTAAAAATATAACTTTTATACCTTTACACCTTAATATTTTAAAAATGAGCCTAACTTCTTTAAATGCTATTGCCCCAATTGATGGTCGTTATCATCTCCAAACTCAGGAGCTAAGTGCCTATTTTTCGGAAAAAGCTTTGATTAAATATCGTGTTTTAGTAGAAGTAGAATATTTTATTTCACTTTGCGAATTGCCTTTACTTCAATTATCCGATTTTGATCATACAAAATTTCCTTTGTTGCGAAAATTATATGAAAATTTTACCGATGCCGATGCACAAACCATTAAAGACACCGAAAAAATTACCAATCATGATGTAAAAGCCGTTGAGTATTTCATCAAGGATAAAATGGAGAAAGATGGAATGGGAAAATGGAAAGAGTTTGTTCATTTTGGTTTAACTTCTCAAGATATCAATAATACTGCTGTACCATTATCTATCAAAAATGCTTTAACTGATATTTATATTCCCACAATTGAAACAATCATTCAAAAATTAATTCAATATTCGAATGATTGGAAAAATATTCCAATGTTAGCCAAAACACATGGGCAACCCGCTTCACCTACTCGACTTGGGAAAGAAATTTATGTCTTTGTAGAAAGATTAAATGCTCAATTATTACAATTAAAAAATATTCCTGCATCTGCTAAATTTGGAGGAGCTACAGGAAATTTCAATGCGCATCATGTTACTTATCCTGAAATAAATTGGGTAAAATTTGCCAATAATTTTGTGAATCACACTCTAGGATTGAATCGTTCGCAAACCACTACACAAATTGAACATTATGATAATTTGGCTGCACTTTGTGATGTAATGAAAAGAATAAACACCATTCTGATTGATTTGAATAGAGATATGTGGACGTATATTTCCATGGAATATTTCAAACAAAAAATTAAAGCCGGTGAGGTAGGATCTTCTGCCATGCCTCATAAAGTAAATCCAATTGATTTTGAAAATTCAGAAGGAAATTTAGGAATAGCCAATGCTATTTTAGAACATCTTTCGGCAAAATTACCTATTTCTCGTTTGCAACGTGACCTCACCGATTCAACAGTGATGCGCAATATCGGATTGCCATTTGCCCACACCTTAATTTCATTCAAATCATTAATCAAAGGATTAGATAAATTAGTATTAAATGAAAATGCATTAAAAAGAGATTTAGAAAATAATTGGGCAGTAGTGGCAGAAGCAATTCAAACCATTTTGCGAAGAGAAAATTATCCTAATCCTTATGAAACTTTAAAAGCATTAACTCGAACCAATGAAGGAATAACTGAAAAATCATTGCAAGAATTTATTAATTCGTTAGAGGTAAGCGACACCATTAAAGATGAATTAAGAAAAATATCTCCGTTTACTTATACTGGAATTTTACTTCATTGATTTTTTTCATTTTAATTTGTAACAATAGTCACCATTTACAATTTTGATATTCTTTATTTTTGTGTTATGAAAAAAGGAATGATTACTCTATTTTCAGCATTATTAGTTTTCTTGTCATTCGCACAAAAAACTCAAAACTTTAATTTTGATATGTATCTTCAAAATAAATTGAAGCATTCAGTTACAGAATGGGATGTTGCTCAATTAAAAAAAGACACCAATGTGATTATTTTTGATGTAAGAGAAAAAACAGAATATGATGTTTCACATATTGCCAATGCTATAAATTTTCCATTTAAAAAATTTAAAACTGAACAAATTTCACCTATTTCAAAAGACAAAAAAATAGTCATTTATTGTAGTGTAGGATATCGAAGTGAGAAAATAGGAGAAAAATTAATTAAATCTGGATACAAAAACATTTATAATTTATACGGTGGAATTTTTGAATGGGTGAATAGAGGGTTCTCTATTTATGACAAAGAACAAAAATCTACCAACAAAGTTCATGCTTACTCACCATCTTGGGGCGTTTGGCTAGAGAAAGGAGAAAAAGTTTATGAGTGATTTTTTAGAAATAGTAAAAGAATCCTACATAGGATACTGGAGTTATTTAAAACATGAAATTCTAAATTTCTCTTGGCATAATTATTTCTATTTATTGATACTTCTTTCTGTTTTAGTGTATACGCTTGAAATTATTTTTCCTTGGAGAAAAGATCAACCAAGAATACGAAAAGATTTTTGGTTAGATATGTTTTATATGTTTTTTAATTTCTTTCTCTTTTCATTAGTGGTTTATAATGCTTTTTCTAATGTATTTGTAAATTTATTCAATGACTTTTTAGGATCCATTGGGATTGAAAACATCATTGCTATTAATGTTGCCTCTATGCCTGCTTGGTCGCAGTATTTATTACTTTTTGTATTAGCTGATTTCATTCAATGGTGCACACATGTTCTTCTTCATCACGTTCCTGCATTATGGGAATTCCATAAAGTACATCACTCGGTTGAACAAATGGGATTTGCTGCTCATCTACGTTTTCATTGGTTTGAAACTATATTTTATAAAACTATTCAATACATTCCACTATCCATGATAGGATTTGGATTAGATGATTTTTTTATTGTACACGCCACCGCCATTGCTATTGGTCATTTGAATCATGCTAATTTGTATATTCCATTGGGCCCACTAAAATATATTTTTAATAATCCACAAATGCATATTTGGCATCATGCTTATGAAATGCCTAAGCATTTGCCTTATGGAATAAATTTTGGATTAAGTTTGAGTATTTGGGATTATCTTTTTAAAAGAGCCTACATTCCAAATGATGGAAAAGATATCCGATTAGGTTTTAAAGACGTTGAAAAATATCCAAATGGTTTTTTCCGTCAAATGATAAATCCATTTAGAAAAAAATCATAGAACTTTCATCAATTCTAGTATATAAACAAGTTTAGAATGAGGTGGCACTAATTCTGGAACACCTTTTTCGGCAAAAGCCATTTCGGGAGGAGAAACCATTAATATTTTATCACCTTCATGCATGATTTTAACTATTTCTTCCCAGCATAAAATTTCTTCTCCACCGCCTACTGTAAATCCATAGGTCTTTCCATTGAAATGAGAAGAGTCAAATAATTTTCCTTCTGAAAATACCCAGCCATAATAATGTATCTCTACTTTTCCGCCCGTCTTTGTAGCTTTACCTTTTTCGTTTTTCAATAAGTGATAATATTTCAATCCCCCTTTTAAAGTTTGTGGAGCAACTTTATCTAAAATTTCTATTTCAAAATCCAAATCTGTGTCTGGCGGAACCATCGTTCCAAAACCTTTTTTACCATACGCTTTTTCCGAAGGCAAGTGTAATTTAATTTTATCACCTGGAATTAAATTAACAAAAACCTCATCCCAACCTTTTATCGACATATTGATTCCAATAAAATAGGGCAATGGTTTTCCAATTAAGTCACTTCCATCTATAATTTTTCCATCAGGTAAAAGTGTTTTATATTCTACATTTACCATATCACCTTTTTTCAGAACATTTCCTTTTCCATGCTTAAGATAGGAAATTTTAATTCCACCTTTCAATTCTAAAATATCTTTTACTTCTTCTTCCAAAATTTTTCCAGATGTATCTTTATTGTTTTTGATTTCAGGATTTTTTTCATCTTTCACTTCATTCACAATTTCCCCTTTTCCTTCATTGGATTCACTTCCGCAGGAAAATAGAAAAATCAAAATGCTTATATAAATTATTTTCTGTATCATATTATCTTTTTCTCATTTCATCCTTAGTTGTTATTTCTACCAATTCAATGTCGTATAAAACAGAAGCCATCGGTGGAATTTTATCTGAATCACCAGTTAATCCATGTGCCAAATAAGAAGGTAAAATTATTTTTGCTTTATCACCTACTCTCAAATATTGTATGGCTTCGTGCAAACCATTTTCTACATTATCCATTTCAATCAAAAACCATTGGCTACTATCATGCGATTCATAACAGAGAGAATCGTTTTCTAATAATCTTACTTCAAAATTCACCACAGCCACTTGACCCGGAATTGCTAAAGGATTATTTAGGGTATCTGCTTTTTGATAAATAGCATAACGAATTCCTGTTCCGGTTTTAATCATTTCCCATTTATGCCGAATCACATAATTATCAATATCAGATTGCTCTTGAATAAACCACTCTTTATTAGTTTCCAAAAGATCTTCCTTCATTTTTTTATCAATCACCATTTCTTTGGGTTGAGTCGGCTTTTTTTCTTCACTACAAGAATGAAGAGTAAAAACTAAAAGAAGAATTAAAAAACTATTTTTCATTTTCACGAATAAAATCAGGTAACTTTTCTAGGAATAACGATTCTGCTTCCAAAATGTTACAATGAGCTGCACCACCCGCTGCATTCATATGTCCACCACCATTAAAATATTTTTTCGAAAATTGATTTACCGGTAAAGTTCCGTTCGAACGAAAAGAAATCTTAACCAAATCACCGCGTTCAATAAAGATGGCCGACATTTGAATTCCTTTGATGGCTAATCCATAATTCACTAAACCTTCAGTATCTCCCGATTGATAATTAAATCGCTTTAATTCTTCTTCAGTCAAAATAAAATAAGCTGTTTTGTATTCGTGCATCACTTTCATTTTTTCAGAAATAGCATATCCCACTAAACGTAATCTGCTTTCCGAATCATTATCAAAAACCTGATTATGCACAAATGAATTACTCATTCCAAAGGCCATCAATTCAGAAACTATAAAATGGGTTTTCGCACTTGTTGATGGAAAACGAAATGATCCTGTATCGGTCATCATTCCACAATAAATGCATTCTGCTCCTTTCACCGAAAGATATTTTTTCCAATTCATCTCTACAATAAATTGATAAATCATTTGTGCAGTTGCGCATTCTGAAGTAGAACTTATTAAAATATCCGTTTCATTGCTTGGATCAGGATGATGGTCAATCATTATTTTATACGCAGATGATTTTTCCAATGAAGATTTCATATCTCCCACTCTTGAAAAATCGTTGTAATCCAAACAAAAAATAATATCGGCTTCCGAAAATAATTTTTCTGCTTTTTCTTTTTCAGCATCAAATAAAACAATCTTATCAGAACCTTTCATCCATTTTAAAAATGAAGGAAATCCATCAGGTAAAATTACCGTAACATTTTTTCCTAAATCACTAAGTGTATTCCAAAGTGCCAGAGTTGAACCTACGGCATCGCCATCCGGAGATTTATGAGCGGTAATTATTATTGATTTTGACTCTGCAATTTTCTTTTCTAAAGCAGGAATATCTACATGTTGAAAGAGTGCTGAAAAATTATTCATAGTTGTCTTAAAATAAAAAATCCCGCTTGAATGCGGGATTTAAGTATAAATTTAATTTCTTATCTGGCTTTGTTAACTCCTGTAGCTGGACCTTTAGCATGTTCAATCAAAACACCAACACAAGAAACTGTTTCGGTTCCTAAACCTTTTGCTTTTTTCGCACCACCACCTGCCACTGGTGTAATGATACGAACAGTAAGTTTACGCGTGCGGTCAGTAGTGAAAATATATGACTGATCGTTGTTATTATCAGCATTGTTATATAATATGTTAGGCTTTTTTATGTAGTAACGCTCTTTTTCGGTAACCGTTTCAATAATAGGTTCAGCTTGAGGCTTGTTATAAGTGGCCATTAAGGAATCAGCTTGTTCAGGTGTAAGTGAAGATAAAGGCACATCACTCTCTTCGGTGGTAGTAGTGCTCTCAGTTTCAATTTTTGGCTTTTGCACTTTCTTTACACGGTAAGCAACCTTGGTTTCTGTTTCGAGAATCATCATTTGAATTTTTCCAGACAATTCATCATTGGCAGAACAAGTTGTTATGCGGTATTTTAGATCTTTTTGAACAACTATGTTTATGTTAACGGTATCACCTTGAACAAAAGCACCACTTTTTGATTGTGTGCTAGATTGCCAATTTGCTGCTTCTTCAACTTTTCGAGTATTTTTATCTTTACCTAAATAAGGATTACAATATAGGGTATGAGTGCCTGTACAATTTTGGGAATAAGCTGACGTAACAGACAACAATAAAATTCCAAATGCAAATAATTTTTTCATTTTTTTTCTTCCTTTAAATTAGGATTTAATACCAACAAATGATTCACGAATCTCTTTCACTACTGCCTTCAATTCAAGGAAAGATTCTTTAGTAATCTTAATGGATTTACCACCAGAAATCACATTCAAGTCTCCTTCTTTCTCAACAGATGTTGAATTCAATTCACCAGTAACTTCCATCATACCATAAATGGCTTCTAGTTTTTGAAGTCCTGCAACCGCCATGCCAATATTTTCATCATCTGGATATTCGTATAAGTATCCTAATAAATTTTCGAGGGTATATTTCTGACCCGCAATTCTTTCAATGATTGGATTAGAATCTGAATATTTGTCAACCAAATTGGTTACGATGTACATACTTTCAATCCATCCACCAGTTACAATTAATCCTAGAACAGCACCTTTTTCATTTTCTTCTAAATAAGCATAAGCTTCGAAATAGGTATCATTAGACATTGATAATAATGAATCACCATTATCTAAGTTTTTCTCAACACGCTCGAAAATCGTTTTATCAAAAGCACCTGATACCCCAAGTTCATCGCCCATTTTACTTATTACTTTGAAATAATCTAAACTGGTTGTTCCCATTTCATAAGCAGAAGCATAAGCTAAATCGGCTGAATAAACCCCAAAGTTGATTCCCTTTTGATAGCTATCTGAATATTTATCTGCATTACCTATTGGGTTCATTAAATCTGTACGAGCCTTTCCTCCAATTTCTTTAATTACAGTAAATAACTCATTTGGAGTTGGTATTTGATAAAAAGGTTTTGTGCCCTCTTCAACAGTAGTGTCTTTTTTCACCTCTTCATCATTCTCAACTTGAGCTCCTTCATCTCCACCGGAGCAGCCCCATACCATGAATGTAATGGCAGAAAGGGATAAAATTAATCGCAGGTTTTTGTTCATGGCCTTTTTTGGTTTATCAACAAAATTAGGAATATTTTCATACTTACAAATGTATCAAGCAATAAATAGTTTGGGGCGAAGGATTTTAGTATTACTTTTGCGCCTCAATTTTACAAAAAAACAATCAAAAATATGGCAACCAATCGCACCTTTACCATGATCAAACCCGATGGCGTTGAAAGTGGAAACATCGGAAACATTATCCAACTTATTACTTCTAATGGCTTTAAAATCATAGGAATGAAATATACTCGCCTATCCAAAACCCAGGCCGAGGCGTTTTATTTAGTTCATAAAGAACGTCCGTTTTATGGCGAACTTGTGGATTATATGATTTCAGGACCTATCGTTGCAGCTATTTTAGAAAAAGATGATGCAGTGGCTTCATTTCGTAAATTAATCGGAGCAACCGATCCGGCTCAAGCTGATGCTGGCACAATTCGTAAACTCTATGCTGAATCAAAAGCAAAAAATGCGGTTCATGGTTCAGATAGCGATGAGAATGCAGAAATAGAAGGAAATTTTTTCTTTAGTAATTTCGAAAGATTTTAATTTTAGATTCTTCATTTCATTCAGAATGACAAATAATGAAGCCTTTCGGAAACGGAAGGCTTTTTTTATACGATAAAATTGAAGAAAATTAGAGAAAGAATTGAAACATTAAGGAGTTAAGGTTCAGTAAGCTTTTAAGATTAAAATTGAATTTGGAATTAAATTCGAGATTATCACTTAATAAAAACATCTTCCACCAACTGCTTCCCTGATTTTTCATTGACCAATTCAATAATGCGAGTTTTATTCATTAATAACTCATGTTTGAGAGGGGCAGAATCCAAAGTGATGTAAAGAAT
>CAMBFX010000031.1 GCA_945865695.1 Chryseobacterium gleum
GAATTTGGGTTAGTGCTGCGGCACATACGGCAATTGATATCGTTTTATTGATTTTTCTTACTAAAACACCTCTTAATCACCCTTCAGAAACAGATTAAAATTATTTAATGTGTTATTCTAATTACAACAAAAATATTTTTTTACCTTCGCCCCAACAAATTAAAATTATTTATGACTGTTTTCACACTTGAAGGATCACCAAAAACTCCAACCGTAAATTTAAATCACGAAACCGGAGTATTGGAATTGAAAGGGCGCTCGATTCCCGAAAACTCTATTGAATTTTACAAACCCATTTTTGACTGGATTGATTCTTATAACGCCAACCCAAAATCAGAAACGAAAGTGAATATCGTTTTAGAATATTTTAATACTAGTTCATCAAAATGTATTCTTGATTTATTCAAAAAATTAGAATCATTAAATAATGGCGGAAAAACAAAAGTGGTCATCAACTGGCATTACGAAGAAGATGATGAAGACATGTTAGAAGCAGGTGAAGACTACCAAGCAATCATCAGCGTGCCATTTACAATGGTTGTTGTAGAAGATATTTAATTATTTGTTCACATATTGATAAGCCGTTTCTCGAATGAAACGGCTTTTTTTGTAAATTTATTTCCTAAGCTAATATTATGAAGCACGAATATCTTATCGAATTATTGAAACAGAATAAAACCGTTATTCTTCCGAACATAGGTGCATTTTCGAATAATACCAATCCGCAACATCCTTATTTGTTCAATGAGTTTTTAAAATTCAATGATGGAATGATAGCAAAACATATTTCTTCTAAGGAAGGAATTTCCATGGATGCAGCTGGAGAAACGATAAATAAATTTACCCATGAATTAAAAGAAATTCTAGCAGCCGGAAAGGAAGTGGTTATTCCTGGAATTGGAACTTTACAAACTAAAGACGGAAAAACAATTTTAACTCATGAAACTAATTCTGCTACTCCACCTCTGGCTGAGAAAAAACTAGAACCAGTTGTTGAGAAGAAACCAGAACCCATCATTGAGAAAAAACCGGAGCCAATAGTTGAAAAAAAAATAGAAACAATTAATGAGACTCTGAAACCAGTTCAGAGTGACGAACCAATTATTGAGAAAAAACCAGAACCCACCATTGAGAAGAAGCCAGAACCTATCTTAGAAAAAAAACCAGAACCTATCCTAAAAAAAGTAATTGTTCCTGTGGTAGAGAAAAAAGTGGAGCCAGTAATTGAGACTCTGAAACCAGTTCAGAGTGACAAACCAATTGTAGAAAAGAAAGCTGAAAGTAAAATTGAGACTCTGAAACAAGTTCAGAGTGACGAACCAAAAACAAAAGATAAACCAAAGAAAAAAAGAAAGCTAGTTTGGATCATTCTATTAGTGTTAATTCTCGGTGGTGGCGGAACTGCAGGTTTCCTTTACAAAGATGAATTAATGAAATTGATAGGAATGGGAACTGAAGAAAAAACGGCAGAGAAAAAATCTGAGGAGAAGGATAAAAAAACAGATAAAGATAATTCGGATGAGAACAAAGCTGATCAAAATAAAGTAACTGAAGAACCTATTCGAGATACAACCCTTTCAGAAATTCCAGTAACTGAAGAAATAGTAGAAGAGCCCAAAGAAGAAATAAAAGTAGAACAAGTGGTAGAAGAAAATAAAACCGTGCCATTAACCGCTGAAAATTCTACTCCTGGAAATTATTATATAATAGTTGGTTGTTTTCAAGAGTCTCAAAATGCAGAGAATATGATTGCAAAAATTTCTTCGGCAGGAATGACTCCTACTAATGTAGGAACATTTAATGGCTTAGCACATATTGCAGCAGGCTCAGCTTCCGATTTACAAGGAGCCATTCAACAAGCAACCACCATACGAAGTACTTTTTCAAAAGCATGGATTCTGAAAAGATGAAGTCAACTAATCAAATTAAAGTAGGTGGAGTAAATGAACATTTCAATTTGCCATGGATAAAACTATGTGAAGAATCTAATTCGAAAACTACTTCAGATCTAACAAGAGAAAATAATTTTAAATTAGATTGGAAAACATTTGCAGGAGGAACTGGCGTTCTTACCACAGCACTTCAAAACAATGAAATTGATATTGCAGTTTTACTTACCGAAGGATTACTACTAGATATAATAAAAAACAAAAATTTAAGTTTGATCTGTTTTCATGTTTCCAATCCTCTACGATGGGCAATACATATTCGAAAAAATGATTTAGCTAATTTTTCATTTGAGAATAAAAAATTCGCAATTAGTCGATTTGGATCAGGTTCACATACGATGGCTAAATTCTTATTAAATGAAAAAAATATTCCTTATGACGACAAACTCATGGTGGAAGTAGGTTCATTAGAAGGAGGATTAAAATCATTGGCAGAAAATAAAGCAGATATTTTTCTTTGGGAAAAATTTACCACAGAACCATTTCTTGAACAATATGAATTAATAGCAAATGGTGAGGTCTTAACACCATGGCCTCCATTTTCGGTGGCAACTACAAAAATATTTCAAAAAGAAAACTCAGCATTACTTAAAGAAATTATTTCAGAGGTAAAATCAAATACTCAAAAAATATGGAATAATTCTTCAACCCTATCTGAATTGAATTCTCGGTGGAAAATTGAGGATGAAAATGCCCAAAGATGGTTGAATGAAATTATATGGGATGATGAACTTCCTATAAATCAAAATAAATTGGCATCTGTTTTGGATAACATGAAAAAGGCGGGATTAATTGATAAAATCCCAAATGATTTAAACTTTTTTCTAAATTGAAAAAAATTGTTCTCATAGTATTTTTACTTAATAAATTTTATTATTCGCTCTGTGGGCAAATTCTATTACCAGAAAATAAAATTTCTCTTCCTACAGTTATTAGCGAAACTTCTGGGATTGAATGGGTCAATGATTCCATTTGGGTAACACATAATGATTCGGGAAATGATCCTTTTTTATATTTTTTAAATAAAAAAGGCGAATTGAAATATAAAGTGAAACTTAAAAAAGCTTTAAACGCTGATTGGGAAGATATTTGTTTTGATGGAAAGGATAATCTTTATATTTCTGATTTAGGAAATAATCTTAACAACCGAAAAAATCTGAATATTCATTACTACTCACTAAAAGATAGTTCGGAAAAAAAATATTCGATTACTTATTCAGATCAAAAATTTCCGATGCAAGAAACTAATCGAAATTTTGATAGTGAAGCAATGATTTTCTTTAATGATCAACTTTATACATTCACTAAAGCTAATTCAACACCTTTTAACGGAATTTGTAAAATGTATAAAATGAATTTGAATGATTCTGTTCAAACTATCATTCCTATTGATAGTATTGTTTTAGGAGATGAGGGTTATTGGAAAAATTCGGTAACCTCGGCTGATATTTCAGATGATAAAACAAAATTGGCATTGCTTACTTATAAATATCTGTACTTTTTCTATGATTTCATTGGAGATAATTTTTTTGGAGGAAAATACATGAGATTTTTACTCCCAGAAATTCAACAACGCGAAGCGGTTGCTTTCGATTCACTAGAAAACATTTGGATTACGGATGAAAATTCTCGTCTTCAAAATGGTGGATTTTTGTATTTCTATGATTTGCAAAAAATAAATAAAGGTGATTTTTTCTATCGTGATGCAGAAGTGGGAATTGTTTCTGTGAAAACAAAAAAAACAAATGAAGAAGGAATTCGTAAATTAAATTTTCAAGCACAAGTTACCAAAAACAAAGATTTTTCTGTGGAAATTTTGAGAGATGATAAAATCATCCATACGACTATCAAAAAATCAAATGGGAAAATAAAAGACGAATTAAAATTTCTCCCAGACGATACTTATAAAGAAATTTATTCAATCCGAATTTACGATAGAAAAAAATTAGTGTACGCGAATAAATTTGATCCGTTTAAATAAATCAAAGACATTTAAAATAATCAAACGGTTCTAAACAATCCAAACATTTATATAGCGATTTACAAGCGGTAGACCCAAATTGAGAAATCATTTCGGTGTTAATAGATTTACATTGTGGGCAAGCCACCACTCGTGGTTGCAATCCTAATAAAACTCTTTTATCTATGGTTGAATGTTCGGGTGGCGCAATTCCATATTTACGTAATTTTTCTTTAGCATCAACCGAAATCCAATCTGTTGTCCATGCCGGAGAATAAACCATCACAATTTCACTTTCCATTCCATTCTCCTTCATTAAAGATTTAATATCATCTTCAATTTGCTTCATTGCTGGACAACCCGAATATGTGGGAGTAATTTTTATTAATGCTTTTGAATCTTCAACGGAAACATCTCGAACAATTCCCAATTCCATAATACTTATTACTGGAATTTCCGGATCGGGCAAAGTTTCTAAAAGCTGATATATTTTTTCTTTAGTAAGCAATTATAAAAAAAGGATGGAGCAGATAATAAATAAAACAATCAAAACAATGTATTGCCAAACATCAACGAAATAAGGAAAATATTTTTTATAGAATTCTTTCACTTAATAATTTTCATATTTACAAATTTACACATTCGCAAATTTGTCTACCATTTCGCATCTGGATAAACTCTAGTCAAATACTGAATATCCGTTAATAAATATCCTAAATATTCAGTGTGCAATCCTTTTCTTCCACCCGATTGTGCAAATGCATCAGCCGGCTTTGTCAAAGTAGCTTCATCCAACACTTCTTTTACTTTTTTATCCCAATCGGATTTAAAAGTTCTTACGTCTGTTCCAATTCCAACTTTTACAGCTGCTTCATCAATTTCATCCATCATAAATAATTCACCTGTAAACATCCAAATATCATCCAATGATTTCTGCACTTTAGCATGACTCTCTTCTGTTCCATCTCCCAATCTTAGCATCCAACTAGAAGAATGACGTAAATGATACTTTACTTCTTTAACTGACTTCGCAAAAATTCCAGCAATTACTTCGTCTTTACTTTTTGCCAAATTTTCAAATAAATACATATTATATGCACTAATCAAAAACATTCTGGTCATGGTAAATCCAAAATCACCATTGGGTAATTCTGTAATCAAATGACAATAAAAATTTCTTTCTGTTCTGCGATAAACCATATCATCTTCAGATCTACCTTTTCCTTCTACTGCAGCGGCATGTTTATACAAAGCAGTTGCTTGTCCCAATAAATCTAATGAAATATTAGTCATAGCAATATCTTCCTCTAAAAATGGGCCTTTACTACACAATTCCGAAAGTCGATGCCCATAGATGAAACTATCATCCGCCAATCGTAAAATATAGTTGATATGTTGTTCTGTTGTCATAAATCTATTTTCTTCAATCTTGAATCTTAAATTTTGAATCCCTTCGTCTAAATATGTTTAGCTCCTTCTGGCATCACATAAAATGTTGGATGACGATATACTTTGTCATTGGAAGGTTCAAAAAACTCTTCTGCATCTGCTGGATTAGAAGCCACAATTTCTGAAGCAGGAACAATCCAAATACAGGTGCCTTCTCCTCTTCTAGTATAAAGATCTCTTGCCAATTGCATAGCCATTTCTTTATCTGGCCCGTGAACATTGCCTGCATGTTTAAATGGTAATCCTGATTTTGTTTGAATAAATACTTCCCAAACCGGAAATTGATTATCTGAACTCATTATGTTTTGTAATTATTAATTTTTAATTCTTAATTATCATCAAGCGGCAACACTTTCTTTTTTCTTCTGTTTCTCTGCATATGCATTTGCCGCTTCTCTCACCCATTTTCCTTCCTCATGAACAGCATTATAATGTGCCAATCTCTGTTTATTGCAAGGGCCATTTCCATTCACCACGTTCATAAATTCTGCCCAGTCAATTTCACCAAAATCATAATGTTGACGAGCTTCATTCCATTTCAATTTTTCATCTGGAATTTTCAATCCAATGATCTCTGCTTGACCAATTGTTTTATCAATGAATTTCTGACGCAAATCATCATTCGTTTCACGCTTAATTTTCCATTTCATCGATTTTGCACTATGAGCAGAATCAGAATCATGAGGACCAAACATCATAATACTAGGCCACCACCATCTATTTAATGCATCTTGTGCCATTTCTTTTTGCTCAGGAGTTCCCATTGCTAAATGAGCCATAATTTCATAACCTTGACGCTGATGAAAACTTTCCTCTTTGCAAATTCTCACCATTGCTCTTGCATATGGTCCATAAGAAGTTCTTTGCAATGCTACTTGATTAACAATGGCTGCACCATCCACTAACCAGCCCACTGCACCCATATCCGCCCACGTAATCGTTGGGTAATTAAAAATACTTGAATATTTCGCTTTTCCCGTTTTCAACTGTTCTAATAATTCGTCACGAGAAATTCCTAATGTTTCACAAGCAGAATACAAATACAAACCATGTCCTGCTTCATCTTGAATTTTTGCCAATAAAATTAATTTGGCTCTTAAACTTGGTGCACGGGTTATCCAATTCCCTTCAGGTTGCATACCGATAATTTCTGAATGAGCATGCTGTGAAATTTGTCTTATCAAATTTTTACGATATTCTTCAGGCATCCAATCGCGAGGTTCAATTTTTTCTTCAGCATCAATTTTTGCTTGAAAATTTTCTTCGTGTTTTGTGTTTTCCATGAATTGTATTATTTGTTTTTCAAGTATAAAAATACATAATAAATATGAATATGATTTTAATCAACTCAAAACAATAAATAAATCATCTATTTTGTTTAAATAAGTGAAAGAATATACCATAAAACCAGATAAATGGGAAATGCTTTGAAAAAAGCCTTTTAATTATAACTTTGCACCCTGAAACCCATTTTTTTCAATGAGCAAATTTTATTCTTTAAAAACAGCTTCCGTAAATCGTGAAACCGCTGATTCCGTTTCCATAGAATTGGAAATTCCAAATGACTTACAAAAAGAATTTCATTATAAACAAGGTCAATATCTCACCTTTCGTTTGAAAATCAATGGAAATGAAATTCGCAGATCTTATTCGTTATGTTCAGCTCCTTCCGTGGATTCCAAATTAAAAGTAGCCGTTAAAGAAGTTGCCAACGGCCAAGCTTCTCAATTTTTGAATAAAAATTTAAAATCTGGAGATATTTTGGAGTGTATGCCTCCAATGGGTAATTTTTATACTTCGCTTGATGATTCTCAAAAATTAACTTATGCTGGAATAGTTGCCGGGAGCGGAATAACGCCTGTAATTTCTTTAATTAAAGAAACTCTTTTCGTTGAAAAAGAAAGCCGATTTATTTTAATTTATGCTAACAAAAATAAAGATTCTGTCATTTTTAAAAATGAGTTAGATGAGTTAGTAAATCAACATGGTGGAAGACTTGAAATACATTATTTATACAGCCGTGAAAATACCGGTGAACCTTTACTTTTTGGGCGTCCCGATAAACAAAAATTAGAACAAATATTAACTGCAAAAGGTGTTTTAAAAGCCAATCATTATTTCATTTGTGGGCCAGAAGAAATGATTATGAACGCCAATGAAATTTTAGAGGCGAATAAAATTGATAAATCATCGATTCATTTTGAGTTATTCACTACCCCAGTAAAAATGGGCCAAGAGTTAAAAGTTGAAACAAGTGATTTCACAGGAACTGCAAAAGTAAAAGTGACTATTGACGGAATTGTGACCAATTTCAATTTGTCAACTAATGGATCCTCAATCCTTGATGCCGCAATGGACGCGGGCGCAGATGCCCCTTATAGTTGTAAAGGAGCAGTTTGTTGCACATGTAAGGCCAAGGTAATCAAAGGAAAAGCAATTATGGATATGAATTATGCCCTTACAGATAAAGAAGTTGAACAAGGTTATATTTTATCTTGTCAAGCCCATCCCCAAACAGCCGAATTAGAAGTAGATTTTGATGTTTCGTGAGTAAATAAATCACCTTAAACTACTTTATTTACTACACTTCTAAAAATTATTTAATAGAATGTAGTTTATATTAGCTTTTTAATTAATTTCATCCACTTAGTTTTTACTTGAAAATCACAAATATTAAGTTATTTTTGTAAATCCTAATTTGAAATTTAATTGAGCAATGGCAAAGATTGAAGTGTTGTTACCGAAAATGGGTGAAAGTGTTGCTGAGGCAACAATAATCAAATGGTTGAAAAACGAAGGAGATTCGATTCAAGCA
This sequence comes from Chryseobacterium gleum, assembly GCA_945865695.1. Classification (GTDB taxonomy): domain Bacteria; phylum Bacteroidota; class Bacteroidia; order Flavobacteriales_D; family UBA2798; genus CAMBFX01. The sequence continues at coordinate 8,174 of CAMBFX010000031.1, forward strand.
GATGAATCTATTATTGAAATTGCAACTGATAAAGTTGATTCTGATGTTCCTTCACCAGGAGCAGGAATTTTAACTCAAAAACTTTTCAAAGAAGGTGATGTTGTTCAAGTAGGACAATTAATTGCTATTATTTCCTCTGAAAAAGAAGCTTCCGTTTCAAAACCAGAATTAAAACCTGTAATCGAGATATCAGCTCCAGTTGCCAATGGAAATGAAAATAACGGATCACATTCAAAAGAAATTATTGCGAACCCTTCACTTTCTAAAGAGTTAGCGAAAAACGGAACGGGCGGAAAATTCTATTCTCCACTTGTAAGAACCATCGCTTCCACAGAAGGTGTTACTATGCAAGAATTAAAATCAATTCAAGGTTCTGGTATTGCAGGAAGAGTAACTAAAAAAGACATTTTAGATTATTTACCCAATAGAAAATCAGGTGGAACTATAGTTTTAGAAAAACCTGTTGTGAGTTCACCGAAAGTTAATGTAGTAAACGATGAGATCAAAAGACCAGCTGTTTCTGTAGGCTCAGGTGACGAAATTATTGAAATGGATAGAATGCGTAAACTAATTGCCGATCACATGGTAATGAGCAAACGTGTTTCTCCACATGTAACATCATTTGTTGAGGCTGATGTGACCAATATGGTTCAATGGCGTGACCGAGTGAAAAAAGACTTTGAAAAAAGAGAAGGAGAAAAAATAACTTTCACTCCGATTTTCATTGAAGCGATAGCAAGAGCTATTCGTGAATTCCCAATGATAAATATTTCTGTTGATGGAGATAAAATCATCAAAAGAAAAGATATTAATGTTGGAATGGCAACTGCTCTTCCAAGCGGAAACTTAATAGTTCCAGTTATTCGAAATGCGGATAGATTAAATTTATTGGGATTAACTAAAGCCGTTAATGATTTGGCCAACCGAGCACGAAAAAACCAATTGAAACCAGATGATATTGCTGGCGGAACCTATACTATTTCAAATGTTGGTTCATTTGGCAATGTGATGGGAACGCCAATTATCAATCAACCTCAAGTAGCTATAATGGCTCTAGGCGCTATTAAGAAAAAACCCGCTGTGATTGAGACAGAAACAGGTGACACTATCGGGGTAAGACACTTTATGTATTTATCCCATTCTTACGATCATCGAGTAGTTGACGGTGCATTGGGTGGAATGTTTGTTAGAAAAGTAGCCGATTATTTAGAAGCATTTGATTTAAATCGCGAAATATAAAATATAAGTACATGCTATCAAAAAAGTCTCTCTTAGTTTTATTAGTTTTTATCCAAGTCACTGCTCTTTTTTCGCAGCGTCAGCCTACACCTCAACAATTGACCGACCGATTGAATACGGCTAATGATGATGATAAATTTGATGCCGGACAACTGTTAATGGAACAGAAGCAGTGGATGCATGCTTTATTTATATGGAAAAACATGCTTGAAAAAAATCAAGATCAAGCAAACTACAATTATTTAGCTGGCGTATGTCAATTGAATTTGAATTTAGGAAAAAAAGAGGCTCTTCCTTTCTTAGAAAAAGCATTGACAAATGTATCAAAAGCTTACGACCCATTTAATTATCTAGAAGACAAAGCTCCATTGGATTTATATTATTATTTAGGTAAGGCATATCACTACAATTATCAGTTCGATTTAGCTATTGAAAACTATAATAAATTTAAAACTGAGAGTCCTAAAAAACATTTCTTAATCACGACTGGTGAAGTTGATCATCAAATCAATATTAGTAATAATGCGAAAAAAGAAATTGCTAATTCAAAAGAAAACGATTACAAAATTTACAATATTGGCGGTATAATTAACTCCGAATTTTCTGATTTTAGCCCGGTAGTCACCTTAGGTGAAAATATTTTATTTTTTACTTCTCGTAGAATGAGAAAAGATAGTTCGAATGCAGATTTTCTAGTTCCGGATGATGGTAAACTTTATGAAGATATTTATTTTTCGTTAAAAGATGCGAATGAAAATTGGAGCGAGCCTCATTTGGTAAATATTTCAAAAGAAGATGAAAATGAAGCAACCATAAGCGTTTCGGCTGATGGAAATCGCCTTTTTGTCTACCATGACGATACTGGTGATGGAAATGTTTATGAAAGTGTTTTGGAAGACACCGTCTTTTCAGAATTAACAAGTATCAAGGAAATTAATACCCTTGCCTGGGAAACACATACAACTTTAACTCCCGATGGAAATACCATGTATTTCGTTAGCGACCGTGAAGGTGGCTTTGGAGGAAGAGATATTTATCGTATTACCAAATTACCAAATGGAAAATGGTCTGAGCCCCTTAACATTGGCGCTCCAATCAACACTAAATATGATGAAGATGCTCCATTTATTCATGTTGATGGTGTTTCACTTTATTTTAGTTCGAATAACGATAGAAGTATGGGTGGCTTCGATATTTACTTAAGTCAATTAAACGAGGAAAATAAATTTAGTGAACCTAAAAATTTAGGTTATCCTCTAAATACTGTAGACGATGATGTGTTTTTTATTCTTAATGCATCAGGAAAACGCGGTTATTATTCTTCTGCTATTGAAGGTGGTTTTGGTGAAAAAGATATTTATGTAGTAGAATTTGATTTGGTTTACATTCAACCTGTAGCTGTATTAAAAGGATTTATTTATCCTAAAAAAGGAGAACCGCTGCCTGGTAATATTTTAATCTTTGTGACTGACTTAACTGAAGGTGATGACCCTAAAGAATACCGTCCAAATGCTTTGACTAATGGTTATGTTTTAGATTTACAACCTTGTCATGAATATCAAATCGATTATCAGCTTGACGGAGAAACTTTCCATGAATTTACTACTCAAGTTCCTTGTGAAGCTGGAATTGAAAATATCAATCATGAAATTTATATCGACCCAATTTATTTAGATGCTGATCAAATTGCTGCTGTTGAAGAAAAGAGCAAACAATGGCACATTAAAACAAATGGAAAATTACCAACAGGCGATCTTACTGTTAAAATGGAAGATGAGAATGGTAAAGAGTATTTCAATGATCCTGTAAGAGATGGTTATTTTAAATACCGTGAATTGCCAGACGGAAAAATTCCATTATTCAGATTATTTGTAAACGATAAGCCTCTGTGTGATGAATTGGAGATTGAATTATTGGATGAAAAAAATAATGTGGTAGGTAAAACTATTCGAGATAAACGTTGTCGTTATATATATAATAAGATTATTGTTCCCATTGATACAGCTTCAGTTTTTTTTTATTCAGTTCCTGCATCATTCGAGCAATTCTACACTTACAATAAAAAAGATATCAAAAGAGCAGATGAAGCTTTCAAGAAATTTATTGTTGAAGTAGAATTATTAATTAAAACCAATGGTAAAGTAGATATGGTTTTTGAATCTAGTGCTTCAAAGGTTCCCACCACTACCTATAAAACAAATGAAAATTTAGCTAAAAACCGTGCGGAAAATGCTAAAAATCGTGTTTTCGAAGCATTGAAAGCTAAAAAAGTGGATACATCAAAAATAAATATCATTGCTTATAGCACGTTGGTTCAAGGTCCGGAATATAATGATGATTGGGAAACAAATAAGGAAACTTATGAGAAGTACCAGTACATTAAAATAAACGCGAAATAATCAATTAAGGACAACGGTTCTCAAAATATTATTTTGAACTTTATTTGTTGGATTAAATTTCACTGGTTTTTCCAATTCATCAGCCAAAAAAAAGGTTTTGAAAGATGCCCTTTCATATTATTTGAAAAGGCATTTTGATTTAGCATTGAATGAAGTGCTTTAAGTGTTCCAACTACAACTTTGAACTCCAATCAGAGCCTTGCTAAAAAAAAGGCCTAAGAAGCACAAACAAGCTTGAAAAAGCCTTAAAAGGCTTGGGTTTTACTAATAAAAGTACAAATTTACACTACCATATAAAGTGCAAGGACCTGCCTATAAAAATGACTACGATGGGAATGAGGAAATCTATGAGTCCTGCCAGTATATTAAGCTCTCTGTTGGGTAATTAACGTTACACTATTTATCAATCCACGCTAAACTAAAATTCAAACTTTCAAATTTCAATAGTTTTGGTATCTTTGGAATCTATTAAAAAGCTACACTTGACATTGTCATTTTATACCCGAATTATTCTTACCGTTTTAGTTGCATTTTGCAGCCTAGGAGAAGGATTATCACAATCAAAGGAAGAAAAAAAATTATTGAAGAAAGCGCGAAAGGCACTTTCAGAAGGAAATTATTTAAATGCAAAATCTAATTACTCAGAATTGATTCAGATGAATGCAAATTCGGTTGATTATAATTTCGAAGCCGGCTTATCGTATTACAATTCTGAAGTAGAAAGAGAAAAATCACTAACTTATTTCATAGCTGCACTTAACAATTCTGGTAACGATACTATTCCTGAATTGCTTTACTATTTGGGACGAGCTCATCATTATGTTCATGAATTTGACAAAGCCATAAATTATTACAATCGCTTTAGAAGCCTTGTAGAAGCTGATGGCGCTGGCGAAATTTTAGGTCGAGATGTCAATCATTTCATCGAAATGTGTAACAACGGTTTGAAATTTCAAACTTATACCCCTCAAAAAATAGAAGTGGAAAACATGGGTTCAAAAGTTAATTCTGAATATGGTGAGTATGCCCCTGTGGTGAAAAAGGATGGAAGTTTTATGCTATTTACTGCTAGAAAAAAAGAAAGTACAGGGGGTAAATATTACCATGACCATAAAAAGTTTGAAGATATTTACATCTCGAGCAGAGAAGGTGAAAATTGGTCAGAGCCTACAAAAATTGATTATTCGAAAAATTATATCAGCACAAAAATTAATTCAAAATATCATGAAGCGGCAATTGCATTAAACGATGATGAAACAAAACTTTTCATTTATCGCACTGAAGATTTGTGGCAATCTGAATTGAAAGATGGAAAATGGAGTGAGCCAGTTAGAATGAATGATAATTTGAATTCAAAAGAACATGAGCCAAGTGTCTATATTTCTCCCGATGAAAAAACACTTTTATTAACTAGTAATCGCGATGGAGGAAAAGGGGGAAGAGATATTTATCTTTCTAAAAAATTGGATGATGGTTCATGGGGCCCCGTTTCACTTTTAGGTAATGAAATAAATACTATATATGACGATGATGCTCCATTTTTAACGCGTGATGGTTCGGTGCTTTACTTTTCATCAAAAGGTCATAATAGTATGGGTGGATATGATATTTTCAAATCTTATAAAGATGATGAAGAAAAATGGACGGCTCCTGAAAACTTAGGTTTTCCTATTAATTCGGCAGGAGATGATATTTATTATATTCAGAATATAGAAGGAACTAGTGCGTTTTTTGCTTCCAATAAAGCAAATGGTTATGGTGATATGGATTTGTACCAAGTTTCACTTGAATGTAAAAGCATTCCCAATACAGAGATTAGAGGTTTAGTGGTAGCGGGTGAAAATCAACTACCGGTTGGTGCTGTTATTAAAGTGTTCGATAAAGAAACAGGAAATGAAATGGGCACATATAATGTAGACAAAAATACCGGTCTATACATGATGGTGCTCCCTCCAGAAAAAACCTACAACTTGGAAATTATTGCCGAAGGGTTTGAAACAATTCGTCCGCATAAAGAAGAGTTTACTCTTCCAAAACAATGTGAATTCTTCCAATTATTTCAGGAAATTGAAATTCGCAGAACGCATGATGATAAAAACAGAATTGTTAAGCAAGAAGCTACTTTTAATAATGCCTTTTTCGACATTAAAAAAGAAACGCTAAAAGATCTCGAAATTATTTCGCTTCCAGAAGATAATATCGATTTGAATAATGTTAAAGTAAGTGATGAAAACATCGCTATCACAGGAAAATTAATGCACAATGACATATTACCAGCAACGGGTATTGAAATTATGTTAGTCAATAATGAAGGAGAAATAATCAAAACTACCCGTACGGATAAAAATGGTGTTTATCAATTTTTTAATTTACGTCCCAATGAAAAGTTTGTGGTGATGATTGATGAAGCTGATGCTTTAATAAGTATGTATGGGGATTCGCCAACTACTTCAGATAATGATGTCTTTATTAAAGGAACCGTTAAAAAGATGAATCTGTTGGATAAAAAAATAACTCCACCTACAGAGATTGAAGTATATATGGTTAATCTCGAAAAGAAAGTGATTGCTACATCTAAAACAGATCCAAATGGAAATTTCTTAATTGATAATCATCCTATAGATAAACAAAGAGTAAATGAATTAGCTAATAATGAATTTCCTTATCATTTTGATTTAGATTTTCCAGAAGGACTGTTCTCAACCTATATAAAGACAATTGATCCTACAAATAATGAAGTTAATTATTCTGAATATATTGACATCATCAATTTTGAACATGTGGGTATAGATATCCCTCAATTTGAAAATATTCTTTTCGACTTTGATAAATTCTTTTTAAGACAAAGAAGTGTAGATATCCTTCAACGAATTTATGAATTTATGGCTGCTAATCCATCTGTTTCCATTCATATGGACGGACATACCGATTGGTATGGAACAGAACCATACAACGTTAAACTTTCAGAAAAACGATCTAATTCAGCGTTAAATTATCTTTTAAATAAAGGCATTGATCCTAAAAGAATGGAACAAGATTGGCATGGCGAAATTAAACCAACAGTTGCCAATGCCAACCCAGATGGAAGTGACAATCCCGATAACAGACAGTTGAATAGACGTTGTGAATTTCAAATTAATATCCCCAACATGCCCTCTTTGACCCTCACATTCTAAGTGGTTTATTCTATCAATCTTTTTTATAAATTTACATTTAAGAAATTTTGGTATTATACTTGTGATTGTGGTGGTATGCAGAACGAAAAGTGGAGATTAAATATATTTATTTTAGCAACATTAATAGTGTTGCCTTTTTTTGGCTATTCACAACCTGATGATCGTTTTGCTCGAGAGCATTTCAAAAAAACAAATTATTTATTTGCGATTCCAGAGTATAAAACTCTTTTGAAAGTGGAACGTGATAATGCTGATTATAATTATGAATTGGCTCTATGTTTGCTTCGCACTTTCGGTGATCGCACTATGGCTATTCCTTATTTAGAAAGAGCTTGTAAACAAACTAAATTTCCGGCAGACGCTAAATATCAATTAGCCATAGCTTATACCTATCAAAATGAATGGGACAAAGCAGTTGCTAGCATGGAAGAATATAAAACGAAAGCATCTGGAAAAGATAAAGAGAAAGCCATAAAAATGATTGAACAATTTCAGTCGGCTAAAGCAATGACAGCTATTCCAATTAATGTGACTTTTTCAAATATAAATGAAGTAAACACAGAATATCCCGATTATTATCCATTTGTGACTACAGATGAAAAATTTATGTACTTCACTACTCGCAGACCAGAAACAAAAACTCAAAAACAAGATTATGATGGCTATTATTCCGCCGATTCTTATTTGAGCACCTATGATGGAGAAAAATTTACTTTTGGAAAGAACTTGGGCAATAAAGTGAACACGAAATATGATGATCAAATTGTAGGTGCTTCGGGAACTGGTGAACTTTTATTTTTCTACTCCAATGCTATCGAAACATATGGAGCACTTTATAAATTAATAAACCAATCTGGTGGCTGGAAAAAAGAAAAATTTATTGAAACAGTTGAAGGCGAAAAGACAATTGAAACTGCCGGATGTATAAATGTAGATGAAAATACCATTTTGTTTTCAAGTAACAGAGCGGGTGGAAAAGGTGGTTATGATATTTGGATGTTGAGAAAATTACCCAATGGAAAATGGGCGGAACCACAAAATTTAGGAGATGGAATAAATACAGCTGCTGATGAAGATTTTCCTTCTTTACAATCAGATGGTGTTACTTTATTTTTTAGCTCCAACGTACATGGAGGAATGGGAGGCTATGATTTATTTAAAACAACTTGGAATCAAGATGACAATACCTACTCCACTCCACAAAATATCGGTTATCCTTTAAATACACCTTATGATGAACGAACCATTTCTTTTGGTGAAGATGGAAAGCACGCCTATATTTCTGCCGTAAGACCAGAAGGAAAAGGTGATTTAGATATTTATCGAGTAACCTTTAATGATGTGGAATATATTCCTGCCCTTTATCAAGTGAAACTTCAAAATACAGATACTTCGTTTACAACAGATGCGGTAATTGTGATTACTACTGAAGGATGTGAATTGGTAGGAGAATACAGAGGAAATGTAAACAATAAGAAATTTACTATTTCTTTAAAACCCGGAAACTACAATATTGAGATTGTAGCAGAAGGATATGCACATTATGTTGAACATCTTTATGTAAATGAATTCGCACATCGCTTGGGCGTAATAGAAAAAGTATTACGTTTGAAGCCAGAATAATTCATTTACACTAATTATGAAGCTTGAACTAACCAAACCATTAGCCTTAATTGATCTTGAAACCACTGGAGTGAATATCGCTTCTGACCGAATTGTAGAGATTTCTATTCTAAAAATTTTACCTACAGGGCATAAAATTAGTTATACCAAAAGAGTTAATCCAACCATTCCCATTCCTGCAGAGTCAACTGCAATACATCACATTACTAACGCAGAAGTGGCGAATGAAAAAATGTTTAGTGAATTGGCATACGAAATTCTTCATTTTATTGATGATGCCGATTTAGCAGGATACAATTCTAATAAATTTGATATTCCATTAATGGTGGAGGAATTTTTACGTTGTGGAATAAATTTTGAAATTAGAAATAGAAAATTAATCGATGTGCAAAATATTTTCCATAAGATGGAACAGCGCACATTGTCTGCTGCCTATAAATTCTATTGTAATAAAGAAATTGAAAATGCTCATGCTGCTGAAGCGGATATCGCGGCAACCTATGAAGTTTTAGAAGCACAATTAGAAAAATATCCAGATTTAAATCCTAATGCAGATTTCCTCCATGAGTTTTCAAAAGGAAAACACGAACCATTAGATTTTGCTGGAAGAATTGTTTTAGATGAAAAAAATATACCTGTATTCAACTTTGGTAAACACAAGGGTAAAACAGTAGAAAACGTTTTTAAATCAGAACCGAGTTATTATAATTGGATGATGAATGGAGATTTTCCACTTTATACCAAAAAAATAATTACGGAGATAAAAGAAAATATGGTGAAGTAGATTCAATGAAGATTTTGACACAGATAACACAGATATTCGGTTAACACCGAATTAAAACTTTCTAATCGGAGACATATATTCATAGTAATCATGAAAAATAATCCTTACTCCATCAAAACTATCTCTTATCTGTGCCATCGGCATTCATCTGTGTTTAACTTAATGACAAATTATCGTTTATGAAAATAATCTGTATCGGAAAAAATTATGCAGCACACGCTAAAGAAATGAAATCGGCTGTGCCAACCGAACCTGTTTTCTTTTTGAAACCGGATACTTCTCTATTGCAAAAGGGACATGATTTCTATTATCCCGATTTTACAAAAAATCTTCATCATGAAATAGAAATCGTTTATAAAGTGGGGAAAATGGGAAAACATATCGCTCCCGAATTTGCGCTAAAATATATTTCAGAAGTGGGAATAGGAATTGATTTTACCGCTCGAGATTTGCAAGATAAAGCCAAAGAAAAAAGTCTTCCTTGGGAAATTGCCAAAGCTTTCGACAATGCTGCTGTTGTTTGTAATGAATTTATTCCAATTTCAGAAATTACCCCCAATAATATTAATTTTCATTTAGAGGTTAATGGAAAAACGGTTCAGGTAGGAAATACATCCGATATGATTTTTTCTATTGAACAAATCATTGCTTATGTTTCTAAATTCATCACTTTAAAAACTGGAGATTTAATCTTTACTGGAACACCAGAAGGAGTTGGGTCTGTACAAAAAGGCGATGTTCTATCTCTATTTTTAGAAAAGAAAAAAATGCATGAGTTTGCGGTGAAGTGATTGTAAAAGTAACCGTTTTTAAAAATCCCAACGGGGTTTAATATCAATAATACTAAATCAACGATGACACTCTACAACCCTGAAGGGGTTGAATATGTCTATACTACTTTTTGAATTTGTTTGATTGCACATTCAACCCCTTCAGGGTTGTGAACGCTTGTATCTAATCCATCTATTTATATTTAACCCCTTTGGGGTTAGGGGAACTTCATTTGTGAAATTCTATAGAATTACTCGTTTTTAATTATTCACTTCGTTCAAGAAATAGTTTTTAATTATCTCTTCACCACTTTATATCTCAAAATTGTATCGTAACAATTCACCTCAATAAAATAAATTCCTTTACTGAATGTTGAAATATCAATTGACGTGAGTTCTTCCTTCGAAGTTTTCTCAATAATTTTTCTTCCGTTATTATCATACACTTTTATTCGGGTGTCAAAATTTCCTTTCAACATTTGTATATAAACTAAATCTTCGGTGGGATTCGGATAAATTTTTACCCAATCGTTTTTAAAATTTTCACCCACTGATGAAACATCCATCACATAAACATATCCTGTATCTGAATCACAACAATTATTTTTACAAGAAGTAAGTACAACCAAATACGTTCCTAACGTATCATAACTATGCGATGTACTACTAAAAAAAGCAGAATCTCCATCACCGAAACTCCATTCATATTGATTGGCATTGGAAGAAAGATTTACGAAATTTATATTCTGTCCAATAGCAACAGTGGTATCGGAAATAACGAAATTAGCAACGGGATAAATTGTTCCCTCTCCGATAATAACGGTATCTCTATCTTCACAAAAATTTTGATCTACAACCGAAATGATATATGTGCCCGGACAAACCATTTGAATAGTATCTGATGTTCCCATTGCATTATCCCAGTTATAACTCAAAATTCCTGTTCCGCCAGAAGCGAAAGAATTCAATTCTCCATCGCAATCATCACCACATGATTCGTTGATTCCATTGGCAATAACGTCTGGTGCATTGGGATTAGTAATATATGAAGTTTCCGAAACCACACAATCCAAACTATCAGTAACTGTTAAGGTAAATGCGCCAATTCCAAGTCCAGAAATGGAAGAGTTTGTTTCTGTAGTAGACCATAATAATTCATAAGGAGGAATTCCTCCTGTTACATTCGAATTAATGCTTCCATCATTTACTCCACAAGTTGCTTGTGTTGCTATCAACGCAGGAATAATTTCAATGGGAGAATAAATAATCACATCAGATGAATCTTTGCAACCTACATCATCCATCATCATCACCGAATAATTTCCTGCACAAATAGAAGTTAAATCTTCGTTGTTAGAATTGTTACTCCAATCAAAATAAAATGGAGATGTTCCTCCTGAAATACTTAAATCAATCATTGCATTACATTCTCCATAACAGGTAATCGAATCAAAAATAACAGATGCCATTGGTGAATCATAAACAGTGATGTAACCCGAAATTGTTTTCGTATGCGAATCTGTTCCATTTCCCACTTGAAGAATTACATCGTAATTTCCTCCAACTGCATAATTAATAATTGGATTTTGTAAGGAAGAAGAAGCAGGATTTCCCCCTGGGAACGTCCAATTCCAAGTGGTAGAACCCGATGTGCTTAAATCATTAAATTGAATATCGCCTCCGCTACAAATTTGTGTAGGCACAGCAGAAAAATCAGAAACATAACCTGTAGTTACACAAAAAGAATGTGTTTCTGAATTTCCAAAATTTCCATTGGTAGTTAAATCTTCGAATAATAAATTTTCGAATTGATCATTCATAGAATAAGTTCCATTATTACTGCAACCTGTTCCAATTCCTTGTAAACCGTTTCCTTCGCTATCCGAAATGATAAAATCATAACATCCTGCTTCCAAACAAATTTCTTTGGTGATAGTAATTGCTCCTGCTGCTGGCTCAACTAAACTTCCTTCATAAAATCCTTCGGCAACAGAAACTACAACTTGCGAACTTGCGTTTTGTATTTCCCATGAAATTTGATCTCCGAAACAATCAGGCATAATCGAAAATGAAACCAAATTTCCATTGGTAGTAATGGTATAACTCGTGTTTAATGTATCATTTGTTGTATTTCCATCCATTGTTCCATTGGGATTGGAAGTATAAATTTCGAAACTATGATTTCCAACTACAGAAGAATTCATTGGTAAAGTCAAAACGATTTCATCATAAGGATGCAATAAACCATTCCAACTATAATTCACCAATGATCCACCATCAATCGAGTAATTTATTTCAACAGTAGTCAAATCATTATCTCCTAAATTTTTTAAAGTGATTTCAGGTGAAAATGAAGTATTACATACATTTCCATTGGGAATTTCTACAGCAGAAATGGAAGCATCATTTTCTACATTGGTAAATAAATCCGATTCCCAAATTCCACGGCCATAAGTTGCTGCTCTTAATTTTCCTCCTGCATAATAAATTTCCAAATCATTCACAATGGTATTTGGTAATCCTTCTGAAAAATATTGCCAAGAAGTATGTGTTGCATTTCTATAAAAAACACCCATATCCGTTCCAATATATAAACCATCATTCGTTCCATTTTCATAGACGATACAATTAACCGGTATATTAGGAATACCTGTACTAAAATTTGACCAACTCGTTCCTCCGTTATTGGTATAATACACTTTTGTGGAAGCACTAAAACCAGAATAAGTAACCCATGCTCGCAATGGATTATTAGGATCTACTGTAATATTGGTAATAGAAGAAGTTACGGATAAATTAGAAGTTACATTGGCAAAAGTAGTTCCATCACTACAAGAAAAAACTCGATTGCGTTTAATTGCATAAATATAATCTGGGTTTGATTCGGCATAAGTCAAACCAATAATCATTCCTGAACCACCAGCAACTGTTCCACCAAGTGCATTCCAATTCATTCCACCATTGGTAGAACGATAGACATTTGTTTTTCCAACTAAAATTATATTTGGATTAGTGGGATGTAAAATCAATGGTGTTACCCATTCTCCAGGTTCGTCTACTGTTCCAGCTGCTCCTTGATCATTCACAATATTATCAAAATTAACTCCTCCGTTTTCGGATTTATAAATACTCCCATAATAATATTCACCATACATTACATTGTTATCCGAATAATCAATTGCACAATCCATTCCATCGCCACCTAAAACGCGAGCATAAATTCCAGTAGTTTTTAAATTGGTTCCGTTATCTTGCCAACCACTTATCATTTTGGTCGGATCAGTTGCTGATTGAGAAAACTTATAAATCTGAGCGATTTTTAAATTATTACTGATGTCCGAATAAGAAGTTCCTGCATTAGTTGTTTTAAAAATTCCTCCATCGCATCCAATCAAAAATGAATTTGTAGCTCCAGGAATAACTTCCATAGCGTGAATATCTGCATGAACATAAGGTTGTCCTCCTCCACCATACCAATGAGCATCTAATGCAAATGTATTTCCTCCATCAGAAGATTTCCAAACATTCACTCCTCCGGTCCAAAGTTGATCTTTATTACTTGCAGAAACTACAATGGCTAAATCATACCAACCCTGTCCGCCAGAATCCGAACCATCCGTTTCCCAACCCATGAGATTTGGTGTATCAGTTCTCAATTCAAATGTTGTTCCTCCGTCTGTAGAGCGATACAAACCATAAAATCCTTGATCTCCTGCACTCGATAAAAGATAAATATAATCATCATCGGCTGGAGTTACACCAATCGCAATTCGATTCATTCCACTTGTAGGAAGACCATTTAATATTTGCGTAAAAGTAGCTCCGGCATCTGTAGAAATCCAAAATTTAGCTGTGGTAGAAGCATAAACAATTTGTGGATTTCCTGGTTTAAATTCTAAATCATGACTACTCACTGTATTTATTTGAGTCCAATTGGCTCCAGCATCTGTTGTTTGATACATTCCTCCATTGGTAGCTGCAATTAAAATATTTGGATTATCCGGATTGATAATTAATTTTCGAATGGTAACTGCTGCAGAATAATTAAAACTTAATCCTGTTGGCTGAAATGTAATTCCACCATCATAAGAAACTAAAACACCCACGCTATAAGTATCACCACTATCACCATCACCTGTACCAATATAAATGGTATCTGGATTTTGTGGATGAATAGCAATTGCACTCACGCCCATTGATGGTAGATTATTGGTTTGTGTTGTCCATGTTGCGCCTGCATCGGTAGATTTCCATAATCCTCCAGCAGGAGCTCCCGCAAAAATTATTGTATTATCATTAGGATGAAAAGCGATACAACCAATTCTTCCTGCGCCACCACCAAAAGCAGGAACAAAATTGTTTCCAATATAAGACCATTGTCCAGTTAAAGAACGATTTTGATTGGGAGATGGTGAAAGTGATTGCAAATAATTATGTGATTCGATAAATATATTTTTCAAATCGCTTCTATTTCCAGAAGGAAAAACACGTGGTTCTATAAAATATTCCCAACGTTTAAATTGCTTCCAACCTTTTCCTTTTTCAACTTCACGGTTCTGCCAATAATCTTCGAAAGAATTTTTTACATCATAAAAATTAGTGGAAGGATTTTGCATTTCTTCTACCCAATTGGATTGGGAGAAAGCTCCGTTTAATGATAAAAATAAAAATCCAAGAAGTATATTTTTTTTCATACGTGACTTTAATAAGGTTGAAAAACGCAACAATATACTTAATAATTAGAAATTGTAAATTATTAAATCTATCAATTATTGCATACTCAAGTGCCAATAATCCTATTATTTCTTGAGCTTTTTTCGATTATAATACGAAAATCTTTTAACATAAAAAACTTGAATAGGTGATTTTTTTTTTTCAATTTAGACACTGTTTAATATATAACAGTATGCAAAAAATCACTCTTATGATTGGGTTATTATCCCTTTCTATTACTTCATTTTCCCAAGCGCCATCATTATGGTGGAAATTGGACGGTACTAATGTTGCTTCTGGTTCTTCTGCTGTTGGAACTTCCAATAACGAATCTTTAAGATTTGTAACAAATGGAACAGAGCGGATGAGAATTGCCCCCAATGGAGAATATTTTTTAAATGGTTTAACTGGAATCTCAAATGGACTTTTGGGTATTAAGGATGATGGTTTAATTTTTAAAATCGATTATTCTGGAAATAGTAATGACGTTCTGCATGGAGACGGAACTTTTGGGCCAATTTCTATTACTACAGGATGGAATATTTTGAATTCTGTTTTATATGCTGATTTAAATAAAAATGTAGCCATTGGAACAAATATTGCCCCCGAAAAATTATCCGTTCATGGAAATATACTTGCCAGTGGAAGTATTAGCGGAACTTCATTAAATGTAGTGGATATTGTGACTAGTGGAAAAGAATTTAAGATTTCTACATCACTTTGTATGAAAGGAATTGATGCGAACACTCCAGGCTCAAGAAATGAATTATGCGGAATGAATGGAGATTTGTTTATTCAAAGTGAAGCAAATAATACATATAATACTGTAATAGCTTATGATAATGGAAGTAAGGTTGGAATAGGTATTATCCCATTAGAGGCATTTCATATTGGAGTAAAGGCAAGATTCGATCAAGATATTTTTACTAAGAGAATCGTTACAAATAGAATTACGAGTGAGGATTCCATTATATACATTGGTGATAGTTCGATTCTATTTGAACATTATTATAATCGAATAGGATGGACTAATACTACCGTACTTAATCATAATGGTAATCTGATTTTACCAGTGAAAGGATTTACTATTGGTCGTGGTAATTCAATAGCAAGTGGTAATAATTCAATTGCCATAGGAACAAGTGTTAGTTCTACCGGGAATAATTCTTTAGTTTTAGGTTCTGGAATATCAACTTCAAATTTATTAACGAATTCCATCTCAAATTCATTGATGGTCGGATTTAATAGCAATATTCCCACAATGTTTGTTTCTTCAGGTGGATTAAATACACCTGGGAAAGTTGGTATTGGAACAACTTTCATTCCAAATGGTTTTATTTTAGGAATAAATGGTAAAATGATTGTCGAGGAAGTTGATGTTCGATTACGTGCCGATTGGCCTTGGCCCGATTATGTTTTTGAGAATGAATATAAACCAATGAATCTATCAGAAGTGAAAGAATTTTATTCATTACATAATCATTTGCCAGGCTTTAAGTCTGCATCAGAAATTGCAGAAAAGGGTTCATTTTCTTTAGGTGAAATTACAATTTTACAACAGCAAAAAATCGAGGAATTAACCATTTACGCTGTAGAACAAGAGGAAAAAATAAATGTCTTAACAAGTAAATATGATGAATTGAAGAAACAGAATGAATTAATGCTTGAAAAGTTTAATGAATTAGAAAGTAAACTAGCTGAATCGAGTAAAAATTAGAAATATAATCAAGATACCATTTATACCATAAATTATTAATTACTATGAATGAAAAATTGAAAAATAAAATCTTGAAATATTCTGCATTAACAAGTAGTGTAATTGCATTGCCATTTGATACAGATGCGCAAATTATTTATCAAGATATTAATCCAGATAGTGTTGTAACTGGTCTCAATGATCAAGACACAATTAATTTAAATCTTGATGGAATAAATGAACTCATTTTTATGACATCAGAATCGAGTTTTAACGGTTCTTTTGCTTCGGGACCATATATTGGGCAAAATTATATCAATTACATAAATGGTGGATTTGTAGGTGGATTAAACAATACAGAAATGCAAGTTAATGGACTGAATGAAGTTGTGGCCCTTAATAGCAATGATCCAATAAATAATTCACAAAATTTTTATAATATTTTCCCTTACATGTTAACTCTTGGAGTTAAATCTACTATTGTAGCCCAGAGTGCAAGTTTTTCATCTACAAGTTACCAAGGAAATTGGCCTAATATTGATGATAAATTTTTAGGGTTGAAATTTTCAATTGGGTCGAATACACATTTCGGATGGGTGAGATTAAGTGTTACAGCTGATTGTGATTC
>CAMBFX010000032.1 GCA_945865695.1 Chryseobacterium gleum
TTTTCTACGTGTTTGAAAATTCTTTCATCATCGGTGGCTACAATTACATCGGATAATAATTTTGATTTTTTCGCCTGCTCATAAACACGCTGAATCATACTTTTTCCAGCTAAATCTATCAATGGTTTTCCAGGAAAACGAGAAGAACCAAAGCGAGACGGAATAACACCTAGAATTTTCATGAGTTATTATTTTTTCTTGTACAAAGGAACAGTAGAACAAGGCTCTCCAAACATCAATGATTTTACTACGGGAACTAATTTATTGGTCAGATCTACATAAGCAGAATTGGGCACAGGCAAATCACTACATCCTTTTATTACTACTCTTGCATCAATGTATTTTTTTTCATCAATTGATTGCACTAACTCATGAAACAAAACTCTTTCGAGATGTTCTAAATTTCCATAAACTATTTTTTTGGCGTATGGTTGAATGGCGGTAGACAATAACATAAACGCCCATGTAGGAACTATAGCATCCGCCGAACAATGAATAGCAACCAATTTATCTTGGTAAAATGTCCAATCATTTTTTGAAATAAACTCACGAAAATCTTTTTCTTTCAAGGCTAATCCTTGCCAAAGATTTTGCGCTAGATCATATTCTTCCCGTTCGCCTTTCGGAAATAATTCTTGGAGGTCGATGGTGACCAATCCGCTTTGTTGAACCTTATTTACTATTTCATCCATAATCAATGATTCAAAGTTACGAAAAATGTAGCTCAATTAAAAACTAGTTTTTCTTACTGATTTTGGCCAATTTATTGCCTATATTTATACAAATTATGTCATGGAAAAAGTGGTTATCACAGGAGGTTCAGGATTAGTGGGTATTCCTTTGACTAAACTTTTAGTGGAGAACGGATACGAAGTGGTTCATCTCACGCGAAAGAAAAATTCAAAAGCAGGTGTAGCTACTTTTTTATGGAATTATAAAACAGATTTTATCGAGGAAGGCGCTTTAGAAAATGCTTCACATATTATTCATTTAGCTGGAGAATCTATTGCCGAAGGACGATGGACAGCAGAAAGAAAAAAAGCAATAATGGATAGCAGAACGAAAACAGCTGATTTTTTATTGAAGAAAATAATCGAAAAAAATATTCTATTAAAATCATTTATTTCTGCCTCCGGAATAAGTTATTATGGAACAGTAACTACACCAACTATTTTTAAAGAAGAAGATCCTCAAGGAAGTGATTTCGCATCACAAGTGGTAATTGAATGGGAAAAGTCGGCAGATAAATTCAAGGATGTTTGTCGCGTGGTTAAATTGCGCACTGGAATAGTTTTGGATTTGCGAGGGGGAGCATTAAAAAAAATGTATGGTCCTGTGAAATGGGGAATAGGTTCTGCATTGGGAACGGGTAAACAATATATTCCTTGGATTCATATGGATGATATGTGTGAAATTTATTTGTTTGCTTTGAAAAATAATATTTCCGGAAGCTTTAATGCAGTTTCTAATGAACATATCACCAATGGAGAATTTATCAAAGCAGTAGGGAAATCGACTAATCATTGGGTCTGGTTTCCGAAAGTTCCTGCTTTTCTTTTGCGATTATTATTCGGTGAAATGTCGATCGTGGTTTTGCAAGGAAGTAGAATTTCAAATGAGAAAATAAAGAAGGAAGGATTTCAATTTAAGTTTCCAGAATTGAAAAATGCATTGATGGATATTTTCTCGAGCAAGAATTAATTATTATTTATTGCCATTTCATCCAAGTATGATCGGCTAATAATTTAATTTTCGCTTCGAATTTTTTGAATGGTTTTGATCTTCCCCATTCATCAGGGCCAATCATAGAAACAATGTATGATTCATCTTCACATTGGTATAAATAATAAATATTGCTAATAATAGGTGCGAAATTCATTTTTGCCTCGTAAATTTTTAAGGATAATCTTTTTCTTTCTTGTAACTCGTTGGCTTGTTTTGCTAATAATTCAATCTGCTCTTTGATTTGATTCATTTGCAAATCGGTTTGCTCTTCCATTGCTGAAAGCGCACGAGATTTAATCACACTTTCCTTGGTTGTTCTAATTACTGCACTTCCACGATGATGCGGATAGGGTAGCGTTCCCGGATTTTCGGTAATGGAATCTGGATCTATGGGGTTAATGATTTCGTCTGACATTATGTAAAATTAAATTAAATGAACGAGGAGAAAAATAATCTGCATTAATATTTTAGAGAATAATATTTTCGCTTTTCACTTCTGAACCGAAAAAAATACTGGCATGTTCATCAAAATTTTTCGGATCATCTGTAGTAAAAAATGAAATGTTTTTTCCTTTCGAACAATTGGTTTCTATTTCCGGATGACGGTTTAAATAATTTTTTAATCCTTTGGCTACAATTTCTCCTTGAGAAAGCAAAGTAATATGTTGAGGTAAAAACTGTTTTATTTTTTTTATCAGTAGAGGATAATGTGTGCAGCCTAAAATAATCGTATCGATTTTATCATCTTGTTTCATCAAATGATTTAAGTTTTCCTGAATAAAAAGATCAGCTCCGGCACTTTCATATTCATTGTTTTCTACCAATGGAACCCACATCGGACAAGCTTCTTGTGTTACTTTTAAATTCGGAAAAAATTTAGCTATTTCTTTGGGATAAGATTCTGAGTTCACTGTACCTGTAGTTCCTAAAACGCCTACATGTCCGGTTTTAGAATAGTTCCCGACAATCTCTGTTGTTGGACGAATCACCCCCAAAACTCTTTTATTGGGAGCAATAATGGGTAAATCGTTTTGTTGTATGGTGCGTAATGCTTTTGCTGATGCGGTATTGCAGGCAAGAATCACTAAATGACAACCCATTGAAAAAAGTTTCTCCACATTTTCCAAAGTATATTGATAAACTGTTTCGAATGATCTTGTTCCATAAGGTGCACGAGCATTGTCTCCTAAATACAAATAATCGTATTCTGGAAGTTCTTTGACAATTTCTTTTAAAACTGTTAACCCTCCGTAACCAGAATCAAAAACGCCTATGGGATGGGATTTTATTTCCATTAATACTTTATAGGTTCAGAAGATGAATGTTTGACACGAATTACTTTTTTTCGATTATCAATTTTATAAGCTATACGGATGTGAATTTCATAAATTTTTCTATAATTTCCTGAATTTCGAACTTTGAGTTGGTCTTTTTCAAATGAGAGGGGGAATTTCGATGCCTGTAAAAGTTTTTCTAAAATTCCATTTTTTATTTTTTTTGAAAGTAGTTCTGATTTTACTTGAATTTCTTTTAAAAGATTTTTTAATTCTTTACCTGCTGATTCATCCCAAAGAATTTCAAAAGTTTTTTTTGCCTTCACCAGTTTTTCATTTCTTTAATAAAATCTTCGTGACGAATATATTTTCCAGAATCAATTCTTTTTTCTGCTTCATCCAATTCGCGGTTGTATTGCTCTATTGATATTCGCTTTTTAGAATATTTGAAATAGTCAGAATAAATATCATCTAAAATTTGAATAAGAGCTGGCTCCTCAACTTTTAATACTTTTTGAGCGAGTTGATTTTTGGAGTAATCAAAATTCTTCGAAGTCGATTTTTTTATTGTTTTGGGTTTAGCCATAACGAATTTTACGTAAATATATCTAAAATGTTTAAAACAAAAAACCTCCTGATCACTCAGAAGGTTTTTTCTTATTCAATATTCGAAATTACTTAATTCCTAATTCTGTTTTTACTGCTGGACCAAGGTCGTTTCCTCCCTCGAAGTGTATCATCACTTGTGTGTCGAATACATAATTTACTCCTTGTTCTTTCGAAACTTTAGCAATAGCATCTTTAATTTTCTGAAGAATTGGTTTGAATAATTCTGATTCTTTGGTTTGAAGATCGGCTTCAATTGCTTCTCTACGCGCATAAATTCTTTGCTCGTATTCACCTATATCTTTTTGGTAAGTTTCCAATAAAGCTTTTGAGGTTGCAGGATTTTCAGCCAATGGTTGATATTCTGCAATTTTCTTTTTGTAGATAGATTCCATCATCTGCAATTCCTCTTGATATTCTTTTTGGAATTTTTCCAATACGGTTTGCGCTTCTTTACTTTCTGGTAAAGCCATTAACAATTCTTGCGAATTTACATGTGCCGTTTTCTGCGCATTTACCATTCCCATTGAAGTTAGCATTAATGCTGTTATCAATACAATTAACTTGTTACTCATATTCATTCTATTTTTTATTGAATTCGTGAAAACTGCTTTTTTCATGGTGTTTTATTATTACTTGTTATTTATCTTTAAATTATTGTCCTAATTTTTTCAAAACTAAATCACTTTTATTTTGTTTCGGATCGGCATATAACAAATTACTTTGTCCTGCGATATCAAAAACAAAAGTGAATCCACCTGATTCAGCCACTTCTTTTATTGCCTTATACAATTTCTCCTGAATTGGCTTAATCAATTTTTGTCTTTCGGTGAAAAGTTCACCATTCACTCCAAATTTCACTCGTTGAAATTCCATCGCTTCTGTTCTTTTCGATTGTATTTCTTCTTCTCTTTTTTTTCTTTCCGCTTCTGGTAAAAGAATTTTTTCTTGCGTATACGCCTTTTCTAATTTCTCCACTCCGTTATATTTCGCTTTCGATTCCTTTTCCCAACCTTCCGACATCTCATCTAATTTTTTTTGCGCTTCTTCATACTCTGGTAGTTTACCTAAAATGAATTCAGTATCCACATAAGCATATTTGGTTGTTTGTGATATTCCCATCAACGATGAAAACACCAATATAAAAGCAATGAATAATTTCTTTGTCATAATTGTTTATATATGGGGCACGAAATTAAGCATATAACTACAATTCACCAAGATTCATGCCAATGGTGAAGTGAAATTGTCCGCGAATACCTTTTGTGCCAAGTTCAATATTCTGCTGACCTTGTCCTGCTTGTCCTGCATCTAACTGATCGATAGACCATCCGTAATCCAATCCAAGTAATCCAAACATAGGCAAGAAGATTCTTACCCCTGTTCCAAAAGCCCGTTTAACTTGAAAAGGATTGAACTGTTTTAGATCATTCCAAGTATTTCCAGCTTCCATAAATGCAAGACCATAAATGGTAGCATTTGGATTTAAAGAAAGCGGATACCTTAATTCAGCAGTATATTTTGCAACAAATAATCCACCAACCGATGTAGCAACAGCATTGTCATCATAACCTCTTAGCGCAACAATTTCACGAGCAAAAATGAAATTTAAACCTTGAAGACCACTTCCTCCTAAGTAAAATCTTTCGAATGGAGAAGCACCGTAGTCTTTGTTGTAGCTGAATAAAAATCCGAATCCTGTACTTAGCTTTAAAACTAGTTTTTTGTCTTTAGAAAGCGAAATATAATGTTGAGTGGTGAATTTCCATTTATGATATTCTAACCATTTATATTTTTCTTGGTCGGTGGCGTTTTTAAAGTCAACGTCTTTTCTTCCCAGTAAAGAATAGGGTGGAGTGAATCTAAGAGAGAAGGTAATGTTGGAACCTGTTCGCGGATATAAAGGTTGATCAATTGAATTTCTAGAAATATTATAACGAAAACTAATATTGTTGGCATAACCATTACTAAAAGAAAATATTCCACCAAAATCATTTAAATCATAATACTGGTAGCTAAATTCTTTGTAAGTGGTAAAAAAGTCATCAGGCCATTTTAATCTTTTTCCAAAACCAACCGACATACCGGTTACTTGAAGATCTGTTCTGGTGGGGGCGGATTTTTTTACGCCATTTGATTGCACGGTATAATATCCATTTACACTAAATGAATTCGGTTTTTTTCCAAACATCCATGGTTCTACAAATGAGAAATTATAACCTTGATAGAAAAATCCATTGGATTGCGCTCTCAAACTTAGTTGTTGTCCATCACCTGCGGGCAAAGGTTGCCAAGCGCCTTTTTTAAATAGGCGTTGGATAGAAAAATTATTAAATACTAATCCAATCGTACCGATTATACGTCCACCGCCCCATCCACCAGACAGCTCTACTTGATCAGAAGGTTTTTCTTCAACGGTATATTCAATATCTACCATTCCAGATGCAGGATCAGGCATTGGGTTTACGCCAAATTTTTCGGGATCAAATAAATTCAATTGAGATAATTCTCGTTGCGTTCTTATGATATCATTTCTATTGAATAAATCGCCTGGTTTAGTTCTTATTTCTCGTCTAATAACATGATCGTTTGTTTTAGTATTTCCTTTGATGATTACATCACGAACACGGGCAACTTTTCCTTCACTAATTCGCATTTCATAGTCAATAGTATCATTATAGATTTTTATTTCTACTGGATCTACATTGAAAAATAAATATCCGTTGTCCATGTAAAGAGAAGTAACATCCGAACCTGTTGGATTCATGAATAATTTTGAATCTAATAAACTTTGGCTAAAAAGTTCACCTTTTTTAATACTCAAAATGGTGTCTCCTAAAAATGAAGAACGATATTTTGAATTTCCAATCCAGTTGATATTTCCGAAATAATATTTTTTCCCTTCAGATATTTTAATTCTAATTTCTAAAGTTCCATCACCCTTATCAATTACAGTATCTGATTCAATTTTGGCATCTCTTAATCCTTTATCACTGAAAAGTGCAATTAAACCAGCCTTATCCGCTTCGTAATTGGTTTCATAATATTTAGATGTTTTCCAGAATCTCCACCAAGCTTTTTTCTTGGTTTCCTTCATGGCTTTATTTAATTTAAAATCAGAAACTGATGTGTTTCCTTCAAAAATGATATCATCAATTTTGTAGCGATCTCCTCTTTTTACAGTATAGGTTAAAACTAATCCGTTATTCGTAGAGGTATCAAATTTAGAATCCACTTCCACTTTCGTTTTCACGTAGCGTTCATCTATAAAATGGTTCCGGATAATCGTTGTAGTATTAGCCAAGAGATGATCCGTCACCATTTGACCTTTAAAAATGTCCATTTTTTCGCGCAGTTTATTAGCTTCTTTTTTGGAAACGCCTAAAAAACGAAAGGCATGTAATTTTGGTCTTTCCTTTACAACAATTTCTAAGAACGCAGTCTTTCCAACTGTTTTGGTAAGGTTGATACTTATTTCAGAAAATAATTTTTGTGACCAAAGTTTTTTCAATGCTTTTGAAATATCATCACCTGGAATATTAATTTTTTGTCCAACACTTAATTCAGCTAAAAGTAAAATGGCATTGTGGGCATAATTATTTGTTCCGGTAACAACAATTCCACCAATTTCATATTCGGGAGAAGAAACATAATCTACCGCAGGAATGTCGTTGCTCCCTTGTGAAAAGGAAGAATTGAATGCAGAAAGGAAAATTAAAAATAGGAAGATATATTTTTTCAAGTTTTTCAATTTTGTGTTTGTTCGCTTACTTTTCCGAATCTTCTTTCTCTTTGTTGGTAATTGTAAATGGCTTCAAAAAAAGTTTCTTTTCGGAAATCTGGCCACAATACAGGTGTAAAATAAAATTCGGTATAAGCACATTGCCACAATAAGAAATTACTAATGCGGCATTCACCACTTGTGCGAATTAATAATTCTGGTTCAGGAATATTTACAGTATTGAGATAAGATTCAATTAATTCTTCCGAAATATTATGTGGTTCTATCTTTCCGGCTTTCACATCTTCGCCAATTTTTTTCATAGCTCTAGTTATTTCCCATCTAGAGGAATAGCTAAGAGCAAGAACTATAGTGATGCGTTTATTGTTTTTTGTTTTATCAATCGCGGTTAATAATGCTTCTCTGCAAGAATCGGGTAGATTAGCAGTGTCTCCAATGGTTGCTAAACGAACTTCATTTTCATTTAAACTTTCAATTTCATTAGCAATGGTGGTGACTAATAAATTCATTAGGGCTTCAACTTCTTCTTTTGGGCGATTCCAATTTTCGGTAGAGAAAGCATAAAGAGTTAGAAATTTTACACCAATTTCAGAGGCAGCAGTCAAAATTTCACGAACAGACTCCACACCGTTCATGTGTCCGTAAATTCGAATTTCTCCTTTTTGTTTCGCCCATCGCCCGTTACCATCCATTATAACAGCCACGTGTTGCGGTACATTTGTAGAATCTATTTTTTCTTTGAAGCTCATTTTATCGGGCGCGAATATCGGTATTTATGTCCGGAATAGAAAACGGAGGACAAAAGTAAATAGTATTGAGCAACGGGGATTTAACAATAATTGGATGAATTTACTTGAAAACACCTTTACAGGCATCGGTTCTTCCAAGGCAGAAAGTTATGATAATCCCTGAGAATGAATACCAGTCTTTGGTTTTTGGGTTACCGCGCATAGCACCTTCATTGGAGAAATCAATTCCTTCGCTATTCAAACTTTGGTCGGCATATTCTGCAGCCAAAGGGCCATTTAATTGGGCTAATTCTGTAGGATTAACGTATTTACCACTTACGTCATCTAAGTAATCGGTAAATGTTTTTCTAATTCCATATTCGAGTGAAATATTCATCCTTGGAGTGACGGACATTTTTATTCCAAACCCCAATGGAATGGATAGTTGATTTAGACTGTATTTTTTCTTGTCATTCAAATCACTTCCTTGCCCTTCCGTTCCCAAAGTTTGTAGGTCGATAAAGTCGTCATTAAAAACGGCCTGCGGATTCATTTTGAAATAATTTATTCCCATGAAATAGTAGGGAGAAATAATGTTTTTATAGTAATTGCGCCCTATTTTTCTTCCAGCCTCATACTCTTTAAAATTAATTTCTAGAATTGGACCTAATTCAAAAATTCGAGAGCGAAAAGATAGATTACGATTAACATTTGCTTCAACCGTTGATCGAGCATCCGAGCCGGTAATCATTCCATAAGAAACATGTAAGCGTAATGCCACTCTTTTATTAATATTTTTTCGATAAAGTAATCCACCTGCTATATGCGCACAATCGTATTGTTTATAGGGATTTAATTCACCCAAATAATAGGAACCGCCCACCCAGCCACCAAATTCATCGGCAAGCTTTTGAGCTTCAACTGAAACAAACGTGAAAAGACTGATAAAGATGATCAGTAATTTTTGCATTGGACAAATTTAATAAATCAGAACTTAGGTAGGTTCCTTTTGTACCGAAGAAAACGATAATGCGCCGAAAATATTGCAAAAAGGTAGGAATCATTATCTGTTGGGTCTCCTCTTTGTTGGCCTATACCGGTGGGACGAGATACATATGGGCCATCAATTGTTGGGGGTATAATATTCGTTGTAGGATTAGTTAGATAGATAGTCATGGCATCTTCTCCTGATTGATCAACATAAACTGTACTAACATCGTCAATATAATCTGTGAAAGTTTTTCTTCCTGAAATTTCGAAACCAATACTTAATTTTTTTGACAAAGAAAATTTTACACCTACTCCTGTAGGAATACAAATAGAAACTCGTTTATAATTCACATTTTCGGTTTGAATAGAATGTAAATTATGCCATTTATTATCTGTAGGATAAAGAGCCGATGGATTAAACCAAAAACCACCAATACCAACAGAAATATAGGGGCTAAAGTGAAACTTTTTATTTCCCCTCACACCATTTAATCCGTATCTGTTTCCGGTTTTTTCACTGAAAGGGTAGTATTCCAAAAAAACGCCAAATTCTACAATAGGAGAGCGGAAATGTAGATTACGATTATTTCGAAATGGTTCTTTTGTTAATTGATCATCTCCATTCAATCTTCCATAGAGTAAATCAGCACCAATTTTGATTTTAGGATTTAAAATATAGCGATATCCAATTTTAAAAGCAGGACGAGTGCGAGAAAATTCCAAATCTCTAAGTCCGTTTGTGCCCACTTGATTAGCTCCACCAAGCTCACCCAAAAAATTAACTGCACCAACCCCAATACTAAACTCATGTCGATAGTACTTCCATGCCTGCGAATAACTCATCTGCGGTAGCAATAAAAGGAGGATAAATAGTAGGCGTAAAAGTTTCGGCATTCGGGGTTTGTACGTTTAAAAAACAAATTTAGTTAAAGTATCCTAATTAATAAATTAACTTAAGGCACTAGTTGTCAATTCCTTTTATCAATTCCCCACATCAATTTATTACGTATGGTCCTTAGAAAATCCTGGTTTTCAAGCTGTATCAAACCTATTTTAAACTTTTCTTTAACAATCGTGAGTTCATACTTGGAATCAATGGTTTCCGATCTTGAATCCAGTGAAGCTAAAAACTGCATACCTCGACCTTCAATTTTCAATTTTATTTCTGAATTATCCGACACCACAATTGGTCTAACATTCAAGTTATGAGGAGCAATAGGAGTAATTACAAAATTTTCAGAACCAGGAATAACTATTGGACCAGCACAACTTAGAGAATAGGCTGTGGAGCCGGTTGGAGTAGCAATAATTAATCCATCTGCCCAATAAGAATTTAGGTATTGGTCGTTGATATACGCATGAATGGTGATCATTGAACTCGAATCTTTCTTGTGAATGGTTAATTCATTTAAGGCAAAATTGGTTTCTCCAAAAAGATTGTCTTCCGTTTTTACTTTCAAAAGGGCTCTTTCATCTACTTTGTATTTTTTTGAATGAAGCGCATCAATTGCTTGATCGATTTCTTGAATTGAAATATTTGAAAGAAAACCTAATCTTCCTGTATTGATTCCTAAAATTGGAATTTTTGAATCACGAATGAGAGTAACCGTATCCAATAGAGAACCATCACCACCAATACTGATTAAAAAATCTACTTTTCCTTTTATTTCATGATGTTTATGAAATATTTTTACATCCGAAGATAAATCAACTCTTGGTTTTAAAAACGAATGAAAGGCTTCGAAAATATAAATTTCACAATTTAACTGTTTGAGTTTTTCAAATAGATACTGAATTCCAGGTGTGAAATTATCTTGAAATGATCGTCCGTAAATGGCAATTCGCATCATAATTAAATTGGTTTTACAAAATGGATAAAAAATCCATGTTCTAATAATTTATTGAAAGAATATTCAAATCTAATAACTTTATCATAAAGGGCCACAAGGTCAAGTCCAATTCCTGTGCCGTAAAGCATATGGTTGGCTAAAGGATTTACATCATTGTATCGTGAGTCAATTACATAACCCGCATCAAAATTAAGATTTAAATATCCGCTAAAATGTAATTTTGCATAGCCAGTATTTTTTAAAGGTTTTACTTCTTTTACTTTTGATCCAAATATTTTCCACTTGAAATTGCTTTTGAAAAGACCATAGCTTTGACCATCCACAATATAATATTCATACCCTCTCACATAATCTTTGTATCCCAAACCTTCTTGAAAATAATAAGGTAAATCGATGGTTGGGGTATATTTCCCTTTTACATTAAAAGCATAATAGAAATTATCACTGAGTTTGAAAAATGCTTTATAAGAAAGTTTAAAAGCAATAACCATGAGATTATTATCCACCATCACCGGAAAGCCGTTCCATGAAATATCCGCTTGAATATACTTTCCATGCAGTGGATAATTGGCATTATCGAGATGCGTATGTCGAAAAGTATACCACCAAGAAACATATTGGGAATAAGTTTGATTATTGACAAAATAATCATTTGTCAAGCGAGTAACAGAATCGGTAATATTAGTAGAGTTGAATCCGACCGCTAAAAAATGGGAGTTTACGAATTTGCTTCTCCAAGTAGTATATAAAATGGTGCTAAATTGGTCTCTCGCATTTTCATTATTACCGGTATAAAAATTTCGTTTGTTATTTATTGTTCCAATGGTAAATTCATTGTTTTGGGTATATTCAACCATTATTCCTCCTCCCAATTTTCGATTTTTGGTGAGATAGGGAACATAGTAATTTAATCTGAAATCTTTTAAATAACCAAATTGAACACGAACTTGTAATTCTTCTTTTCTTCCTCTAAAATTTTGCCATTTCAAATTCATTCCGAAATTGGTTCGTGAAAAATCTTTAGTTTGCCACCAGGTATTAAAATTAGGATCGGCATATTGAAAAATAGGAACCGGCCAAATATACCAACGTTCGATAACGGTAATTTTTAATTCTGTAAATAAAGAATCCCTATAAATAGGTTCAATTTTTACATAGTTGAAAAGTGAAGAGTTGATGAGATACGATTCCGATTCCTTTATAGCCTCTGGTAGTTTTTCTCTTTCTAAAGTATCGCCTACTCGAATGGTCATTTCTCTGGCAACAACAAAATCTTTTGTGCGTTTATTGCCATAAACTTTAATGGAAGTAATGATCGTTTTTTGAGAGTAAGATTCATCGATGGCCAAAGACTGAGCGAATGAAAAATGAGAAATGAGAAATGCAAAATGTAAAATGGACAATCGCAACAATAATTCTCTTCGCATGAGAAATTACATTTTCAAGAAGTTCATGAAAGCTTCATATTTTGATTTCAAATCATCAAAATATTGTTGATCTACTTGGAAATTCGATTTGATAAAATATTTATAGCGATGAAAGGTTTGCACCACTCCACCAATATCCGTTTTATTTATTTTTAATGTTATGTTTAACATTCCCGATTCTGAATCTCTATAAACGAAAAGACTTAAAACTTTTGCAGAATTGCCTTCTACGATTTGAGCAATTTCAGAAAGAGAATAATTAGCTGGATCCATTTCTAAAACTAAAATACTTCCAGGTTCGTTTGCGGCAGTAATGGTTGCCATTTTTTCGATGAGGTTCGACATGGCGATAGATCCCAAATATTTTCCTTCTTCGTCCAAAACAGGAATAACACTTAGGTTTGCCTCGCTCATTAATTTTATCGCATCAAAAATATGTTGGTTTTCTTTTACAAATAATTTTTCGGGCTCAATCTCTTGATTTCCGATGGATTCTTCGGGAGAGGGAAGATCTAAAACATCAGCATCAGAAATTAAACCGATGTATTCACCACCCTCAACAATAGGTAAATGGTTCACTTTGAATTCATCCATCCAACGTAAAACACGAACTCCAGTATCTGCCAATTTAATTGGAGGTATATTTTCTGTTATCAGTTGTTGTGTTAGCATATTTTTTAATCTTCAATAATCTTGCCGAAATTACCTTTATTTTTGTTCTCAAGCATCACCGCAAAAAAAATATGGTCAAACTAAGTGTAAATATCAATAAAATAGCCACGCTGAGAAACTCAAGAGGAGGAAATACCCCGAGTGTTCTACAAGCCGCTATTGATGTTCAACGTTTCGGAGCGCAAGGAGTTACAGTGCACCCGCGTCCCGATGAGCGTCATATTCGCTACAATGATGTGCGCGAAATAAGTAAAATTATTACTACCGAATTTAATATTGAGGGAAATCCAAAAGAACAAAAGTTTGTGGATTTGGTTTTAGAAGTGAAACCACATCAGGTGACATTAGTTCCAGATGCGTTAGGTCAATTAACTTCAGATCATGGTTGGGATACCCTAAAAAATAAAGATTATTTGGTAGAAATGATTGCTGTTTTTCAAAAGGCGGGAATACGTACATCCATTTTTTGTGATGCAGATGTAAAAATGATTGAAGGAGCGAAATTGACCGGTACAGATAGAATTGAATTGTACACCGAATCTTATGCGAAAGATTATTCTACCAATAAAGAAAATGCGATTAAGGATTTTATTCTAGCAGCGAAAAAAGCAGAAGAATTAGGTTTGGGAATTAATGCGGGTCATGATTTGAGCAGAGAGAATTTGAGATATTTCAAAGAAAATATTCCGGCTTTGATGGAAGTGAGTATTGGGCATGCATTGATTTCGGATGCGATTTATTTGGGATTGGAGAATACGGTGCAATTATATTTAAGAGAATTGAAATGAAGAATTAGAAGAAGCCACAGATTGCACAGATTTCACAGATGAAGAAATTGCAGAATGGATTAACGCAAATAAACCTTCGGTTTAAAATACGTTGAAAGTTTTATTTAGAATTTTCTTCATCTGTGATTAATCAACGAAGCGAAGCTTCATTTATCTGTGAAATCTGTGTCATCTGTGGCTAAAAAATGATATGAATTTACATTATAGAATAATAGGCGAAGGGCAACCATTAATCATCTTACATGGTTTATTTGGCTCTGCAGATAATTGGCAAACTTTGGCCAAAGGTTTTGCCGAAAAATTTAAAGTGGTGTTGGTCGATCAGCGCAATCATGGGCATGCGCCTCATACCGATGAGATGAATTATGATGTGATGGCCGAAGATTTATTGGAGTTGATTCAAAAAGAAAATCTACAACATTCTATTTTGATGGGGCATTCGATGGGAGGGAAAACAGCCATGTTTTTTGCGCAGAAGCACGAAGAATTAGTAGATAAATTGATTGTGGTGGATATGGGTTTAAAAAAATATCCTCCGCATCATCAAATTATTTTTGATGCACTTTTGAGTTTAGATTTGGATCTTATCAAAACCAGAAAAGAAGCCGAAGAACATTTACGAAAAACGATTTCTGATCCAGGAGTATTGCAATTTTTATTAAAAAATCTTTACTGGTCAGATCGAGAAAAATTAGAGTGGAGATTTAATCTTCACGTGTTATATAGAGAAATAGAAGAAATTTTAGCGGGTGTGCCTTCTGGAAGAGTAGATGTAAAAACACTTTTCATACGAGGAGAAAAATCGAATTATATTTTAGAAAGTGATTATGACGCTATCCAAAAACAATTTCCGAATTCAGATATTGCGACAATTGCCGGCGCCGGACATTGGGTGCATGCAGAGAAGGCGAAGGAATTCTTTCATGTAGTGATGGATTTTATTGATTAGCCAATTAGCCAATTAGCGAATTAGCCAATGAGAAATACAATGGGAGAATGTTTATTTTTTCGTTTTATTAATTATTAGCATTTTGATAATTTATCGATGAGATCGAAGCAGGTTCCTAATAATTTTATTTTTCCCTTTATTTTTTCTAATTGATTGGAGATATCCATTATTTAGATTTTATATAAGTTCTGCGTGGTTTGTTTACAAATTGTTCGATTTCATTTACCAAAATTTTCAAGGCGCTGCAAATTTAATGCAGGGTTCTTTGGTTGATTGGCGGGGTTTATTCGATAGGCGAAATTAAAAATCGCTTTCTATTGCTGATTTCTGTTAATTCTTGTTGCGAAATGCCTTTTGAAATGCTAACCATTTTGGTTTTTACAACTATGCTTATTGGTTAAGCGTCTGAAATCAGCTATTTACCTTTTGTTACATTTATTGTTAATTTGATAATTTTTGATATATTTGTAAGCTAATACTAACTAAAAATTACGTTTATGAAAAAACTTCAATTAAATCTTATCGGAATCAGCTTACTGTTATTTTGCATAACAAATAACAGCAAGGCACAGTGGCAACTACAAAATAATGCCTATGCTACGGATATAAAAGCCGTTGATAATAATAATATTTGGATAACGGGTTATGTGGGCCTTAACGATGGCTATATAGCTCGCAGTACAAACGGTGGACTAACTTGGAGTACTGTATTGGATAATATAGAAAATGTTTGGGCAATTGATGTTGTTGGTACAAATACAGTTTATGCTGTTGGAAATTATGGTCTTGTTTACAAAACAACTAATGGAGGAGTAAATTGGACCACCACTATCCTTAACACTAACCAATATTTATCTTCAGTCGATTTTATCGATGCTAATACTGGATGGGTGGTAGGTACTAGTATTATATTTAAAACCACTGATGGCGGAACAACATGGAACACCCAACCAGACGGAACAACAAATTTTTACTCTGAAGTTCATTTCTTTGATTTAAACAAAGGATGGGTTGTTGGCCAGAATGGGACTATATTACACACTACAAATGGGGGTACTACTTGGTCTACTCAGACATCCGGTACAAGTAGTGACTTGGGAGCTATTTACTTTATTGATGCAAATAATGGCTGGGCAGCAGGAGCAAATGGTACAATATTACGTACCGCAAATGGCGGCACAAGTTGGACTCAACAAACATCGGGAATAACCTCTAGTATAAATGATGTCCAATTCGTTGATGGTAACACGGGATGGGCTGTAGCATCAGGAACAAATAGTGGTGTAATACTTAAAACGACCAATGGTGGTAGCACCTGGAATGTAGAAGCATTTGGTTCTCTTCCAAATTTCAGTGCAGTTAACTTTGTTGATAGTAATAAAGGTTGGGCGTGCGGTCCTGGTAATTCCGCAACTGGTATATATCTGTATTCTGGTAGCCCATCTAATATTCAAGAAAATAATTTTCTAAATAGTACTCAAGTTTACCCTAATCCTTCAGAAGGAATAGTTACTATGCAATTTGAGGAAATGCAAAATGAAATTAATATTTCTGTTTATTCAATCGATGGTCGAATACTCCAAAATTTCACTAAAAATCAAATGGACAATTTTTCATTTGAAATTGATGAGCCAGCCGGATTATATCTGGTAGAAATTATCAATGATAAAAATGAAAAGGCAACCTTTAGATTAATTAAAGAATAAGTAAGTAAACTAAAAAGTGCTGCTTTCCTGTTCAGGAAAGCAGCACTTTTTTATTAAAAAATAAGAAGTAATGAAAAAACCAAATTTTGATATACATCCATGGATAGACAAATATCCGGTTAGTAAGCATGATCAAGCCATCATAATTGGCACCCACCCGCCCAAAAGTTACGAAGGCTGCCTAAATTTCTTTTATGGAAAAAGTTGTCAATTTTGGATTTACCTGGAGAAAATTTATAAGGAACATAATTTCAGAAATAAAGAGGGTGATTTTAGTCGTGAACAAATAGTAAAATGGTTAAAGAAATACAGCATCGGAATTACCGATATGGTTTATAAAACCCAGAAGAATAATTTATTTGGCACTGATAACAAAATGATCCTTGATACTGATAAAAATATTAATCAGCTCAATACAAAACTCCAGGAATGGCTTACAAATGGTAAGTCAAATACATTGTACTTTACCAGTTTTACTGGAAAAAATAATGCCTTTAACTTATTTAAAAAACAATATAAAAAAGAATTTACTAGTAAGATACCGAATAGCAAAGTAATCATTGAAAATGGAGGTAAAACATCCGTTCATGCATTTAACCGAAAGATAAATTTGATTCTGTTATACTCTCCATCGCCGAGCGCGAATAGAGGAATATCGAATGCTACTAGTTATAAAAAATGGAAAGAAATTAGCTCGAATAAAAATAAAAGTATAGATGACTTTAGAATAGCTTGGTATAAGAAACTATTACCGAAAAAGACCTTATAAAATATTTTCTCCTTTTTAAATCGATTATTGTATTCACTTCTTTCACCAACAATCCACCGTATGATCATTCACCATTCCCACCGCTTGCATAAAAGCATAACAAATGGTGGATCCACGAAATTTAAATCCGCGTTTACCCATGTCTTCACTCATCGCATCAGATAAAGCCGTTTTAGCAGGATAATCTTTCAAGGTTTTGAATTTATTGACCACCGTTTTTCCTTTAACGAAACTCCAAATATATTTATCGAAAGAGCCGAATTCTTTTTGAATTTTCAAATAGAGTTTTGCATTATTGATGGCTGCTTCAATTTTTAATCTGTTACGAATAATCCCAGCATCTTGCATCAATTTTTCTACTTTGGCTGGAGTGAATTTAGCTACTTTCTCTGCCTCGAAATTGGAAAAAGCTTTTCTAAAATTTTCTCGCTTTTTCAAAACAGTTAACCAACTCAATCCTGCTTGAAAAGATTCAAGAATTAAGAATTCGAATAATAATCGATCATCATGAACGGGTTTTCCCCATTCTTTGTCATGGTATTCGATATAGATGGGATCGGAGGAAACCCATGGGCAACGGGTTATTTTATTTAGGGTTTTGGGTTTCGAGTTTGGGGTTGCGACAGATTTCGACATAAAAATTTGATTATAATTTATTCTCTTTTACTAAAGTAATTTAAAAACTCCTTCAAGTTTAAAAAAACTAAATATTGTAGTCAATTTTGATTTGTCGATGCGCAGCCCACAGACTCTGATTGACTCTGAAACGAGTTCAGAGTGACATCAGATTGACCCACGCACAACCCGAAACTCTAAACTCGAAACTTCAAACGGTATTTGAACCTTTCCCCATCCCAATTGTACAGCTAGTTAAATAGGCCAAAAATCCCTATTATTGTTAAAGATTAATATCATACTTATGAAACGAATACAAGGAATTACATTGCTGTTATTGATAACCATTCTATCATCAGCAACCATTTATGTTTATAATGGATTTACGCCAACAAAAACAGTAAAAGCACCCATTCATTTTAACGGTTTAGCCAAAATCATAAAACTAATTCCCACCGATTATGAATCGCTTTGGGCTCAAGTGAAAGAACACGAATCGAATGGTTTGCCGAAATCCGCTTTGGAAGTGGTACAAACCATTTATAAAAAAGCAAAAGAAGAAGGTGATAAAGGAAATTTCTTGAAATCAGTGATTCATATTATGAAATACAATGTGTATTTAGTAGAAGATGATTATGTGGTGGCGTTAGATGATTTGAATAAAATTGCGGCAGAAGCTGAAGAACCGATGAAACAATTCGTGCATTCGATGATTGCAGAAATTTATTGGGGATATTATTCAGCCAATCGATGGAAATTTCAAAACAGAACATTTACTACTGATTTCAAGAATGAAGATATTCGAACTTGGGATTTGAAAACATTAGCGGATAAAGTTTTCAAGCATTATTTATTATCGGTAAAAAATCCATCGCTATTAAAAGGAGAGGATTATAAAGATTATGAAGAAGTAATTTATTCCTACGGAAATTCTAGAGCGCAACGCCCAAAATTATTTGATTTTCTCGCTCATCGAGCCATTGATTATTTCATGAATACAGAGCCAGATATTGCAAAACCTGCCTATACTTTTACCTTAGATAATCCAAAATATTTTGGAACTGCCGAAGAATTTATTCAATTAGATATTACTTCAAAAGATTCGATGTCGAGTAAGTTTTACGCTACCAAATTATTGCAAGAACTAACTTCTGTTCACGTGAATGACGAATCGCCAGAAGCAATTATGGAAGTGGAATTAAAAAGATTAAATTTTGTGAAATCATATTACAATGGTGATTATGCTGATTCATTGTATTATTCTGCTTTGGATAAATTAAGTAAAAAGCATGAAAAATTCGATGCAGCTGCTGAACCAATTTATTTGATGGCTATGGCTCATTCTAATAATGCAGCAAAATATATGGCAATCGACACGGAAAGCCCAAAAAATAAAGTATACAAAAATGAATATAATGTTGCATTAGAAAGGTGTAACAAAGCAATGGAGAAATATCCAAAATCACATGGCGCTGCTCAATGTAAAAGTTTGATTATTTCAATTAATACAAAATCACTTTATGTTACTTCTGAACAAGTAGCTATTCCAGATAAGCCCTCTCAATTTTTAATTAGTAGTCGTAATTTGAAAAAACTTCATTTTAGATTAATAAAATTAGATTGGGATTTTGAGAGAAAAGATGCGAGCGATCAAGAAGAATTGATGAAGAAATATATTAAAATGACTCCGCTTAAATCTTGGGAACAAGATTTACAAGATGATGGAGATCATCAAAATCACCAATATGAATTAGATCTTCAAGCCTTACCATTGGGCTATTATGTGGTTTTGGCAAGTGATGATAAAGAATTTTCATTGAAGAATAATGCCATTGCTTATTGTGGAGTGGGAGTTTCTAATTTGAGTTATACCTATCGTAGAAATACAGATGAAACCTATGATGTGCAAGTTTTTCGTCGTGAAACGGGAATGCCATTACCCAATGTAAAAGCGCAAATTTTTTATCGCGAATACAATTATACTTTCCGTAAGTATGAAATCAAAAATGGAGAAAATTATACTACGAATGAGAATGGAAGTTTCAATGTAAAATCCACAAAAGATTATCGTTATTTCTATATCGATCTTCAATCGGGAAAAGATAGAATGAATACACTATCTTCTTTTTACCAATATAAACATTACGAATATAGTAATTCAACTACCACAACACATTTCTTTACCGATAGAGGAATTTATCGTCCAGGGCAAACGGTATATTTTAAGGGAATGCGAATTCAAAGTACAGGTGATGATCGAAAATTAGTCACCAACCAACCTGTGACAGTTACATTTTACGATCCTAATTATCAAAAAATTTCTTCGATAGATTTAAAAACAAATGAATATGGAACCTTCTCAGGAACATTTACTGCGCCTAATGGTGTTCTCAACGGACAAATGCATATCACTGATGGTTATGGAACAAAATATATTCGTGTTGAAGAATATAAACGTCCGAAATTTGAAGTGACTTTTCTTCCTGTAGAAGGAACATTTAAATTAGGAGATAAAGTAAAAACAAAAGGTTTAGCAAAAGCTTATGCCGGCTCTGTTGTGGATGGTGCTCAAGTAAAATATCGAGTAGTACGTTCTGCTTCATTTCCTTATTGGAGTTATTGGAGATGGGGATATCGTCCAGTATCCAATTCATTAGAAATTACGCATGGAGAAATGGTAACTGATGAAAACGGAAATTTTAATATTGAATTTGAATCCATCGATGACAAAACGGTTTCTAGAAAATTTTATCCAACCTATACGTATACCGTTTATGCTGATGTAACAGATTTGAATGGAGAAACACATTCTTCAACGCAATATGTTCGTGTAGGAAGAAATGCAATGGAACTTTCTATTTGGATTCCTGAAAATTTGAATGTGGAAGAAGTGGGAAAAATAAAGGTGAATACGTTAAATTTAAATGGAGTTAAAGTAAATGCTTCTGGAAGTATAACCATTCATAAAATAAAAAATCCAGAAAAGATTTTCCGTGATCGAATTTTTGGAGAACCAGATCGTCATTCTTTGACTAAAGCAGAGTTTGATGTAAAATTTCCGAATGATGAATATGCCAATGAAAATGATCAAACTAAATGGCCGAAGGAAAAACAAATTCTTGCCTTAGATTTCAATACGGAGAAGTATGATTCAATAGATTTATCGTCCATGAAAAACGCTGCTCCTGGAATTTATGTGATGGAAGCGAAAAGTAAAGATGCATTTGGAGAAACGGTAGAAGATATTCGTTATTTCACTATGTATGATCCAAAATCAAAAACGGTACCCTCCAAAAAACCATTTTGGATGGAAGAGATAGATATTACTTGTGAGCCAGGTGAAAATGCAAAAATTCTATTGGGAACTTCTTTTGAAAATGTAAAAGTTTTATATGAAGTGGAACATAAAGGAAAAATTGTTGAGAAAAAATGGCTCACATTAAACAATGAACAAACGCTGATTGAAGTGCCGGTGGAAGAAAAGCACAGAGGCAATTTCTCCGTTCATTTTACTTATGTAAAAAACAATCGTCATTATGTGAGTTACTCAACGATTACAGTTCCAAGAACAGATAAGGAATTGGATATTGAGTTTTCTACATTCCGAAATAAATTATTACCAGGGCAACAAGAAGAATGGAAGATTACTTTAAAAGGCAAAAAAGGAGATAAAGTAGCTGCTGAATTATTGATGACGATGTATGATGCATCATTAGATGTTTTCGCTTCCAATAGCTTTTGGTTATCGGTTTACAATAGTTATTACGCACAATTAAATTGGAACAGTAATGCATTTTCTGCCAATAATGGCTCACTATTTCAACAAGATTGGAATCAATATTCTGATGCGCCTTACCGCTATTATGATTACTTAAACTGGCATGGTTATTCTACTTATTACTATGGTTATCGTTATAATAATTATTACGAAGATTATAATGGAAATTCTATAAGCGGAGATGGTGTTGCAACTGGAGGGAAAGGAGAATCAGCTAAAAAAATGAAAAGCAATGCATCATCTGCTGTTTCTGCGGACATGGCAGTGGAAGAAAAAGAAATGGATGAAACTGTTTCTAGAACTAGAACTGAAGCAGGCAACGCTAATTTAGGTTTAGTAGGAGGAACAAAAGATGCTAATGCTCTAGCTGCTGGAGAAGATTTTAGAAGAGGAGCTGATAAACCGATGGATATGTCGGATGTAAAAGCAAGAACGAATCTAAGTGAAACAGCATTTTTCTTTCCACATTTAGCATCCAATGAAAAAGGAGAAGTAGTAGTTAAATTTACCGTTCCGGAAGCATTAACCAAATGGAAAATTTTAGGATTGGCACATACTAAAGATTTACGTTATGGAATGGTAACAAAAGATTTGGTAACGCAAAAAGAATTGATGGTGATGCCAAACATGCCGAGATTTTTTAGAGAAGGAGATAAAATCACCTTAGTAACAAAAATTTCTAATATTTCCGAAGGAGATTTAGAAGGAACTGCACAATTAATGTTGTTTGATGCATTAACGATGAAACCAGTGGATGCCAAGTTTAATTTGAAAGATTCTCAAGTGAAATTTTCTGCTAAAAAAGGACAATCAGCACCTGTAAGCTGGTCGGTTGAAGTTCCAGAGGGAATGGGTGCTGTTACTTATCGTGTGGTGGCAAAAGCGGGTAATTTTTCAGATGGTGAAGAGATGGCTGTTCCTGTTCTAACCAATAGAATGTTGGTCACAGAATCGATGCCATTACCTATTCGCAAAAAAGGAAGTAAAACATTTACTTTCCAAAAATTAATTGATTCTAAAAAATCAACGACACTAAGAAATCATAAATTGACATTGGAGATGACCTCCAATCCTGCTTGGTATGCGATTCAAGCATTACCCTATATGATTGAATATCCTTATGAATGTTCGGAGCAAATATTTACGAGATTTTATGCGAATTCTATTGCTTCACATATTGTGAATTCTTCTCCGAAGATTAAAAATGTGTTCGAATCTTGGAAATCAAGTTCACCCGATGCTTTCTTAAGTAATTTGCAAAAAAATCAAGAATTGAAAGCAGTGATGTTAGAAGAAACTCCGTGGGTTTTGGATGCACAAAATGAAAGCGAAAGAAAAAAACGTATTGCACTTTTATTTGATTTAAATAAGATGGATAATGAATTAGGATCTGCTTTGAAAAAATTAAAAAAAGCACAAGTTTCCAATGGAGGATGGCCATGGTTTGCTGGAATGCCAGATAGCCGTTGGGTAACACAATACATCATTACAGGAATGGGACATTTGGATAAACTTGGAGTAAAAAATGTGCGTGAAGATAATTCCACTTGGAACATGGTGAAAGATGCAGTTCGTTATTG
The DNA here is from genome assembly GCA_945865695.1 of Chryseobacterium gleum. Classification (GTDB taxonomy): domain Bacteria; phylum Bacteroidota; class Bacteroidia; order Flavobacteriales_D; family UBA2798; genus CAMBFX01. The sequence goes on from CAMBFX010000032.1 coordinate 23,200, forward strand.
CGATAATAGAATTGTAGAAGATTATAAATGGTTGAAGAAACATGATCCAGATTATAAAACGGAACAACATATTGGTTATTTCGAAGTGCAATATTTGTATGCCAGAAGTTATTATATGGATGTAGAAATTAAAGGGGATGTAAAAGAAGCCGTAGATTATTATAAAGCTCAGATGAAAGAATACTGGTTGAATTTTAATCTCAAAGGAAAAGGAATGATTGCCATGGCTGGGCACCGAATGGAAATGAAAGAGCTGGCTCTCGGTGTAATGAAATCTTTGAAAGAATATTTATTATCAAGCGAAGAATTAGGAATGTATTTCAAAGAAAATATCACTGGATATTATTGGTACGAACAGCCAATAGAAGTTCAAGCCTTAATGATTGAAGCATTTGATGAAGTTACCAATGATCAAGAAACGGTGGAAGAATTGAAAGTTTGGTTATTGAAACAAAAACAAACAACTGATTGGAAAACGACAACTGCCACTGCCGAAGCTTGTTTTTCACTTTTACTTCGCGGAGTAGATATTTTAGAGAATGATGAAATCGTAGAGGTAAAATTAGATGATATGGTTGTGGATCCAACAAAATTGGATGTAAAAACTGAAGCAGGAACTGGGTATTATAAAACATCTTGGAGTGGAGATGCGATCCAACCAGAATGGGGAAATATTACAGTAACGAAGAAAAGTGATGGAGTTAGTTGGGGTGCATTGTACTGGCAGTATTTCGAAGACTTGGATAAAATCACTTTCGCAGAAACGAATTTGAAACTGACAAAGAAATTAATGTTAGTGAAAACAGGTGATGCAGGAATATCCATGTCGCCTATTACTGAAAAAACAATTTTAACTCCGGGGGATAAAGTTCGTGTGCGAATAGAATTACGTTCAGATCGTGATATGGAATATGTTCACATGAAGGATATGCGTGCATCTTGTTTCGAGCCTGTGAATGTCTTGTCTCGTTACAAATGGCAAGATGGTTTGGGTTATTATGAATCCACTAAAGATGCAGCAACGAATTTTTTCATCGAGTATTTGCGAAAAGGAACTTATGTTTTTGAATACGATTTATTAGTTTCACATGTTGGAGATTTCTCCAATGGAATTACCTCTATTCAATGCATGTATGCTCCGGAGTTTACCGCACATAGTGAAGGGATAAGAGTGACGGTGAAAGCGAAATAGATCTCTGCTTTTTGAACGATTCCTTTAGACATATTTTACACTTTTTAGTTTAAACCTATTTCAGGACAAGACACCTACCCAAATCTCCCCTTATCCTAGGGGAGCTGTCGAGTCTCCGATACAGAGAGGTAGCTAATATATCTTTTATAAAAAACACTTTTTTTCGGATAAACAACCCTATTCATGAAATTTATTTAATCAACATAAATATTGTTGATAGATGGGCTAGACCTGTGCAAAAATGGTGATACATTTTTTAGAACTTGTACTCATAATTAACTGCAGTTAATTCTGCGTAGTTGTTTGACATCATTAAGGTACGGGAAATGAAAGACTTCAGTTAGCGAAACTTTTAATTTTAGCGACAAACAGATATTAACAATCGGCAAATCCCTTATTTATAGGGATAAGTAGCCAACAATCCGCATTCCTCTAGGGAATTTTGGATGGTTGAAAAGCCATGTTGAAAAATGATTTGTTT
>CAMBFX010000033.1 GCA_945865695.1 Chryseobacterium gleum
TTTGAAGAACTGAAGCATTATATTGTGAAAACTACTAAATTTGAAGTTTAAAGAAAGAATTCTTTAGAATACATTCAAAATGTAACTGTAAAAGCAGCAAATTGATTACTGAAATTAAAAATATTGAGGAAGAATTAGATTGCAGAATCAATATTAAATTTCGTCCTTTCAAATGGGGGGTGAATAATGAATTCTGGGGTGTTCAAATTGATAATACCATAACTCCTCTTTACTGTTGCAATTGTGAAAATCAATTAGAATACTTTTATAAATTGGATGGTGGAAGATATGGCTTTGTTGGAATAGTAAAATGCAATTGTGGAGCAAATATTAATTGTAATGACAGTGATAACATTGTTGAGTATTTAGATACTACAACCACCTTAAATGGAAACTTGATTGGTAAATTTAATATTGATTTTGTCAACTTATATCAATTAAACAATAATTCCTTTTTAAAAATCAAAGAGTACTTCAATTTTGACATTTATTCTGAATATCACAACCAAACAATTGATTTGAAAGAAATAATCCATAGGTTAGAAATAGAATACCGTTTTCATTTAAGTGAAGTAAAACAACATACCTATGAAAAAATAAATAAATTACCCTTTATTGTAAATAAATGGTTAAGTATTTTAACTTGGATTGAAGAAAATCCAAAGAAAAAAATCAAATTGGAAAAAGATGTTCGTTCATGGTGGAAGAAAATATTTAGTAAAGCATAATCAATTCATGACCTTTGAAAATATCATCTAAAAAAATAATTTTGAAACTCTAGAAAGGGTAAACCCTATTTACTAATGTTGAACAAAGAACAATACATAAACTCTTTAAAAAATATGTTTCAAAATTTGGAACATAAGTTTATTATTACTGATTTACCCAACAACTTTCAATGTTATCGATTCATTCTTAAAAACAGAATGATTGATTTGATTTTTGAGAATAATAAAAGGTTAGCACAAACCTATATTTTAAATACAGAAAATGATATTCCCGAGTATAAGGAAACACAAAAATGCTACACCTTAGAAATGCTAGATTTAATTTCTGGCACAACAAAAAGAAACTCTGAAATCTATTTTGGAAAAGATAAACCAGACGGAATATACCAACGAACATCTGAGCAATTGATAAAAGATTTCATTGATATATTCAATGACAATCTTCAAGTTATAATTGGAAATGAATGGCCAACGAAAGAAAAGATAGATCAACAATTGTCGCTAAAAATGGGATATAAAACCGAAGCTGGATGGAAACCGGATCCTCACATTATTAGAATTAAAAAGGATCTTGAATTTCTACTTCAGAATGGATTTGAAATTATAAAAGACGATTCTGAATTACCCGAGTATGACTCTTTTAGATGGGAACCAACTGTAATTTATAATAATCAAATACAAGATGTATTAATTGAAGTGGAAATTGATTACAGAGGTTCCAGTAATAATATGAAAATTGGATCTAAATTAAAACCTGGAAATTCTATTTCTTACGATTTGAATTTAATAAAAAGCAAACTAAAATATTGAGTATTTTATAAGTTTGCAAATAGAATTAAAGCAATAAATAATAAAGAATTGATATTCGGAGAAGAATATCATGATTGTTGAAAATCCATTACTTTCCTTTTTCTAAAATCAACTATGCAAATTAAATAATCGTAGTCGCATAACTGAATTACTATCTTCATCTTCTAACGAATAATATTTCATAGGCAAATCAAAGGTTAACTCAATTGCTTTTAACAATTTTAACTTTATTAGGTTGTGCAATTGTTTTTTCATAATTTCTTCATCAATTAGATAAATTCCACCAGACCATCCATGATTGCCAAGACTCATTAGATACTGCGATTCTGACGTATTAGAAGGATAGAAATTGAAATAGGCACCCGGATCTGATGGAGAAGGGTAAAGATCATCAAAATACGAAAGACCCAGATTATGATATTTTGAAGAAAAAATAAGGGAATCCAAATCACTAAATTCTGGATTATAATTTAATTCAAATAAATGCCTTTCCCATTTAGTTGTAAGCGTCAATCCCTTTGCGGCATGCATCATTTTTAAGAAATCTGAAGGAAGATTTTTCATACAAAATAATATTTAATGTTACAATGAAAATATATGTAAATAATTCTAAAATTACAAAAAAATGCAAAACCTGTAATTTCAAATTAAAACTCATTTTGCCAAGCCCATTCCGTATTTTCTCTCTTATTTTTCTCATAATTAAGTTTCATTCTCATATTGCTCAATGAGGCATAGAAACTATTTAATTCGTTTTTTTCAATCTGATAATTTGGATCATAAAGTGAACTACCCTCATCTTTCTTCAAAGAAAATCCTTCGTAATGAAATTGAGCATAAAAAGGTAATTCATTTAATAAGGATTCTGGATTTTGATTTCCATCATCATTTAAAATCAACTCCACATTGAATCCAGCTAATTCCAAATCTGATGTGCTAACTTGATTTAATCCTTTCGCAAACATTTCTTTTAAAACAATTGCGTTCATCTTTTTTTCGCAGCCTTTTTTAATTTCGGCTAATAATTTTTTGTCGATTTTCATGGTTTGAGTTTTAAGTTTTTGCATTACAATTTAAGAAATTCCATTTCGCCATTTTGGTGTTTTTAAGACTATTTAAAATAAAAATACTTTCTACCTAACTCTTTGTTAGAGTATGATTTAAGTCGTTTAAATTTTGTAAATCCTTTAAAAAAGAGTTCGAAAAAATATCGGTGTCCTCCACAACAAAGAAAGATAAAACCCTGATTATTAATTTAATCGGGGTTTTGTTTTTTAAAAGGGGACGGATTAGGTGACGGAATTACCCAGTATTGATTCTTTTACTACATAGGAGAATACTTATAATGGCGTTCGAATACTCTGTAAAGTATGATATAGAGGTGTCAAAATAATCGGATGATTATATATAAGACGCACAAGTAGTCGGATAATTATATATAATGTTGTATATTATCCACATTTATATTATATTTGTGGATATTAATCAACATTTATATGAAACCAAAAAGACAAACTCTTTTTCCCAAGCATTTAAAAATACTTCAGGAACTAGGAGAAAATATTAAATTAGCTCGTAAGAGAAGGAAATTGACTACCATCCAAGTATCAGAGCGAGCAGGAATAGATAGAACAACTCTTTATTTAATTGAGAAAGGAACACCAAGCGTATCAGTAGGTGCATATTTTAATGTATTGCGCGTATTGGGTTTGCAGGATGATTTTTTAAAATTGGCTTCTGAGGATAAGCAAGGAAGAGATATTCAAGACTTAGAACTTTTAGGAGGCAAATAAAATGGCAACAAGTAAAATAGATATATTGGTTTATGCAGATTGGTTGGAAATAAGCGGGCCAAAGTTAATAGGAACCCTAGCTGCTCATCAAGGTAAGGGTAGAAAGACATTTAGTTTTAGTTATGATGAAAAATGGTTGGAAACAGAAAAGCCATTCTTATTTGATCCGGATATTACTTGGAATAAAGGACAACAATTTCCAATTGGGAAATCCAATTTTGGAATTTTTAATGATACAATGCCAGATACCTGGGGACGCACTTTAATGAAAAGAAGAGAGGCTCAAATTGCTAAGGAAGAAAAAAGAGTTGTGAAAAATCTTCATGACATGGATTTTTTATTGGGTGTGAATGACGAAAGTAGAATGGGAGGCTTACGATTTAAATTACAAGAAAAAGAACCCTTTTTAAATAATGATCAAGCTCGGCCAACTCCTCCATGGTCTTCTGTAAGAGAATTGCAACAGGGTATTTCGTTAATTGAATCGGATAAGGATAACAAAGAGGTGCGCAAATGGTTAAGCATCTTATGGGCTCCAGGTTCTTCCTTAGGTGGTGCGCGACCAAAAGCAAATATCATTGATGAGAAAGGGAATTTATGGATAGCTAAATTTCCATCTAAAGAAGATACTATTGATAAAGCTGCGTGGGAATTTCTAGCCTATAGGTTGGCTACTAAAGCAGGCATTGAAATGGCTGAGTGTAAAATAGAAAAGATATCAGGCAAATACTTTACTTTTTTCACTAAACGTTTTGATAGATTAAAGAAAAAAAGAATTCACTTTGCATCTGCAATGACTATGACTGGTAATAATGAAGATACTATTAGGGACAATCATCCGAGTTATTTAGATATGGCAGAGTTCATACAATTTAATGAATCAAATAATACAAAGGAGTTACACCAATTGTGGAAAAGAATGGTTTTTAATATCGCTATATCTAATACCGATGATCATTTAAGAAACCATGGTTTTATTCTTAATAAAAACGGCTGGCAATTATCTCCTGCATATGATATTAATCCTTCAATTGATAAAGATGGATTGTCGTTAAATATTGATTCAGATAACAATGCTTTAGATTTTGATTTGGCAAAAAGTGTTGGTGAATATTTTCAGCTTAAAGAAAAACAAATGGATGATATTTTAAAAGAAATTAAAGGAGTAGTAAAAAACTGGAAAAAAGAGGCAACAAAAATTGGGATTTCAAAAGCTGAAATTACTCTTATGAATTCTGCATTTAAATTTTAAAACTTGATGTTGTTCGATGTGAGATTAATTAACTCCAATTTGCATTCTTCAAATGCTTCTGATTCAATAACGATTACGTTCGTAATTTATTAAGTTCAAAAAAATCACCTATTTCTATCAAAATACCAACCAATAAAAAAGTTGCAGAATAACATTCTACAACTTTCTAATCAAAAGTCCAAATTAGTTTGAAGACGTACACTTTTCTGTTTTGTCATTGAAAGAATAAAGTTACACGAAAAACCAAATAAAGTTAAAATAAAAAAGGGCCTAATCATTCAGGCCCTTAAAAAAACTAATATTCTAAATTTACTTCACAATCATCAATTTCTTCACGATTGTATTTTTTTCATTTGAAATAGAAATAGTATAAACTCCATTCGGTATTTCTTTAGTGTCGATTCGTTTTAAATTTGAATTGATTTTTTGAACTAAAATTAATTCGCCAATACTATTGTATAATTTCAAATCAAAATCTCCGCCTAAATAATTCTCTAATGAAATATTCACTTCATTCATTGCTGGATTGGGAAAAATATTCAAGGATAAAATATTTTCATTTTCATTCCAACCATTTGGGGCTGCCAGTGATTGATTTCTAATATTCGATCTAGAAGTATTTACACCAACACGGGTAGGTTCACAATCAGATGGTGAAGGAACTGTAATTGAATATCCCACATTTCCATTGGGCGCATTAGCATCAATATAGAAATGCACAAATTTTGAAACGGTATCAATAACTTCCCATCCTGTTGAGATATGATAACGATTAATATAAAAATCATTGTAAGGAAAACCGATATAATCATCCCATTGCAAATGAACATCCCAATTTGCCTTTACTTCGGTAATCAGATGGATGGATTTATGCGCAGCAATGAAACTGGATTCATTCCCGCAGGAATCTACAGTAGCTAGTTTATATTTCCAAGCATGAATGTCGGTGGATGCCACTGTATCGATGAACATACTTAAACTATCGTATGGTTGCGTAGCGATGTGGAAATATATTCCCGGAACACTTGTTGCGCGGTAGATGCGGAATGATTCAATTCCGATTCCTGGTGTTTTTTCCCAAATGATCATGTTATTATTACTAATTGTATCCACAGTGATCATACATACTGGTTGCGGGAAAATATTAATGCCGTTTAATTGGAAAGCAGCTGTGCTTACACAGTTTCCGGCATCGGTTACGGTGAGGGAATAATTTCCTTCGTACACATTCTGCAAGTCGGCCGATATTGCGCCATTTGACCATAGGTAATTGTAGGGCGAAGTTCCTCCGCCAATGGTTACGTAAACATTTCCTCCTCCGGTTTGACAGTTGGGTTGAATCACCTGATCCACATTGATGGAAGGGCCATTGTCATTGCTCAACGCCGCCGTGAAAGTGGTTGCGCAATTATTGTTATCCGTTATCTGCACCTCGTATAATCCAGCTGGGAGTGAGTTTACAGTTGTTGCCGTGCTATTTCCGGCATTAGCATCCCATTGGTAAGTATAAGGAGACGTTCCTCCCGCAGCTAGTAACTGAATTTCGCCATCTGCAACACCGCAGGAAGCAGGCGTTGTAGTAATATTTAGGTTGATAGCATCAGGTTCATTAAGCTGATAGGTTTTTAAGATAACACATCCCGAAGCATCGCTGATGGTAACATCATACACACCGGCAGAAAGTCCGGTAATATCTTCGGTAATAAATCCAGTCGACCATTGAACTTCTATAGGCGCAGTGCCTCCCGTAATGGTTAAGTCAATGGCACCATCAGAAAATCCGTTACAGGAAATAGTGGATAAATTTTCAACAACGGTAGGTCCTGATGAACTATTCACCGCAACAATTCTGTATAGATTGCACTGGTTGGCATCCACTACGTTTACCGCGTAATTTCCGGCAGCAAGTGAGTCGGCTGTATTACCGCTATCACCGTTACTCCAAGTAAAAGTAAAAGGAGCAGATCCACCGGAAGTAACGTTGGCTACTACTGATCCGTCAGCGAGTCCACAGGAAGAACCGCTTACGTTCGTACCCAAAACAATTGGAGCAGGCTCGTTGATTATGATAGAAGTTGTAGCAGAACAACCATCGGTATCGGTAACCAATACAGAATAATTACCCGGACATAATCCCATTCCATTGGCTACGGTTAGCCCATTGCTCCACTGGTAGGAATAAGGAAGATTACCTCCGGCAACGTCCACTTGCGCTGTTCCGTTGCAGACATCCGCACAAACCGGTTGGAAAGTGGAACCTTGTCCAACGGTAATAGGTGTGCCTACGTCTTGAATTTCTACCACAACGGTATCCAGACAGCCTAACGCATCTATAGCAATAATGCTAAACAAACCATTCGTCAAATTGAAAAGTCCATTCGATGTTACACTTCCCCCGTTAATTTCAAAACTAACCGGTCCTTGCGCCGTGCTTGCGGAAAGGTTAGTAATATGTCCGTTATGCTGAAAACATAAATTATTTTGAACAGATAAGCCAACTTGGTCAATGGTTAGTGGATTAGCGTAATTTACATTAAAAGTGCTATCGAATGTACATCCATTTTGATCCGTGATAAGAATAGAATTACTTCCAACCGTTAAACCCATGATGGTGTCATTATTATTGCTGTTCGGAGACCAGGAATAGAAATAAATAGTACCTCCGCCCGTTACATTTTGCACAAAAGCCATACCTCCGGGAACCTGGGCACAAATAGGGTTCTGAATAACTAAATCAGCAGTAATAGGTGCCGGTTCTGCAACGAAAATATTTTGCTGCAAGAAACAGCCATTCGAATCCGTAGCTGTGATACTATACCATCCTGTAATCAATCCGGTTGGATTAAAATTATTACCTATACCCGTTGCATTCCACGCATTGCCATCCGTAGAAAATTCCCAAATACATGAATACGGGGGAACTCCTCCCGCATAAATGGTACTAATACCTCCATTGGATTGACCTGCGCACGTAACGCCTGTAACATTTGTTTGGCTATTTACGAGCCCTGATGGATGAGAAATAATAGCATTATTAGAGGCGGTACATCCATTGCTATCAGTGGTTGTAAGCGTGTAGGAGCCTTGAAAAGCATCAATGTTTGATAAAGTCAAAGTGGTGGTATTGGCTGGATCATTCCACAAATAGGTGTAAGGTGGTGTTCCTCCAACCACATCCATTGTTATACTTCCATTATTACCACCGTAGCAGGTAACATTGGATAGACTCAACAAATTAACCAGCAAAGCAGGTGGTTCGGAAACAAAAAAAGAATCTAGTTTGGTACATCCATTAAAATCGGTTACCTCAATTTGCCATTCTCCATTTCCAGTATTCATCAAGAACGAGCTACCTTGATTACTGGGTGGTTCGGGTGACCATAAATAAGTATAACCTGGTGTTCCACCCGAAACGATGACTGTAATGTTAGCATCTGAACCACCAGGGCAAGAAACATTAGTGAAGTTACCAGAGGTTGAGATTAGTGATGGTTCAGAAATAGTGGCTACGTTGGTTACCATACAACCGTTAAAGTCGGTAACCGCCAACGTGTAGGTTCCTAGAGTAAGATTAGTAATTTGTTGCGTAGTTGGACCTGAAGACCACGCAAAATTATAAGGAGGCGTTCCGCCGAAAACACTTGGGTTAGCACTTCCATCATTAAATCCAAAACAACTAATATTGTTAGAAGACATATTAATAACAGGAACAGATAAAATATCTACATTTTGAGAAAAGGGTGTTGAAACGCAACCGTAAAGAGTGGCGTTTACGTTGTATGTTCCGCTATTAAAGGTTTCGGCTGAAGAAATACTCGGCGATTGGTCCGAAGAAGTGAATCCATTAGGACCTGTCCATGAAAAAATAGCTCCAAGAATAGAATCTGTAGAAAAGTTCAAATTCGACATTTCACATTGTGGGCTATTACTCGTTGACAAAGGAGTGGGTGTATCGAGAATAGTAAATGCAGAAAGTAAACTAAGTGTACCGTGGAGGGTGTCTATCGTTAATACCTGGTAAGTTCCAGTGGGCGCACTACATTGAAAGTTGAAAGTAAATTCAACATTGTTAGAATCAATAAGAGATGAAAATGTGCCTGTAATGGTATCTAGTGTGATGCTGTTTATTAGTTTAGCTTGAATATTTGGAGCTGAAATGGAATAATCTGTTGTACTTCCGGTTATTCTAATAATAAAGTTGTTTTGACCTTTGTAGGCAGATGATGGGGTAATGGAATTGATACTTTGGGCAAAGCAGGAAGTTGCTAAAAAAGCAAATATGGCTAACAAATAAATTTTTATCATATAATTTTTTTAGTATGGCAAATATAAGGCTTGATTTACTGTAAACAAAAATAAAACATATAAAAAAACCCGAAACTTTCGGTTCGGGCTTTTTTATATAGTAATGGTTAGATTACTTTAAGTGCTTAGAAAGGATCTTAGCTAAGTCAAACATTGAAACTTGACCTTTTCCTGCGAAAAGTTCTTTCAATTTAGCATCAGCATTGATCATTCTGCGGTTTTTCTTGTCTTGAAGATTGTTCTTCTTGATGTATCCCCAGATTTTCTTAACTGCTTCAGTTCTTGGAACTGTACCAGCTCCGATTACTGCACCAAGTGTAGCACTTGGAGTTAAAGCCTTCATGAAAGCTGCGTTCGGTTTACGAGCAGTCTTTTTCTTAGGAGCTTTAGCAGCCTTAGCTTTCTTAGGAGCAGCAGCTTTCTTAGGAGCAGCGGCTTTCTTAGGAGCAGCAGCTTTCTTAGGAGCAGCAGCTTTCTTAGGAGCAGCTTTTTTCTTTGGAGCAGCCTTCTTAGCGGCAGCTTTCTTTTTTGGAGCAGCTTTCTTAGCAGCTACTTTTTTCTTTGTTGCTTTCTTTGCCATAATTAATTTAGATTTATTGATGCGACTAAGGTATGGTAGTAAATAATATCTCCAACATACTCCCTATAGAATTTCATCAACAATCAAATGTGTTCTTTTTTCAGAGGGGAAATTTAACCGCTTCAGAGGGGAAAAATCAATCCTTTTTTTTACCTATGAAAATGCTCGGAAACCATTGGTATTACTGGGGAAATTGAATGTCGCCATTGGTAAAAAATTAATTCTCCCAATGAAAGAAAAAAAGATACGAATTTCTCTCCTCTGAAAAAAAAAATTGTTAATAACCCTAAGACTTAATCACCCGTCCGCTTATAAAAAACCAAAATTACCAGCAGAAAATTCATCGAACACGATCAAAACCTTACTATTTCTCTCGATAAAAACAGGTTTCATCTATTTATTTACTCGTTAAAACATTCAATTTACTATACAATACTCAATTTCATATGACCAAAAACCGATATTCTTGTAAGAGTCGCTTAAAATCAATTTAACACCAAGTTTGGGGCAGCTCCTTAAAAATTGCTCATCCGAACCCGATTTAAATCGCTTAGATGATGGCCTTAAAATTCGATTTGAGCGGCTTTTTTCTAAAAAACGAGCAAATGGTCGTTTCAAACCTCCCAAAAGAACTGAAGGTCGTTTTCTGAAGCTCCTTTATTTAAGCCTTCTTTTAGCTGGAGACACCCTTTAACTTGGAGGTAGTTTAATTGATTATCAAGACATAAATTATTTTCAAAGCATAGATTCAAACTTTCATAAGTTATTTCTCGCCTACCATTCTATCCCTTTAAAATTTTCATCCTTTAAAATCAGTAGCCTGTCATTATTCCGCACTAATACTTACCAATCCATCGTAATTTCATGAAACCAAACACAAGTTATATGTTGTTCTATATTAAAATAATCCTTTTGTTTTTTATCGCGATTGTTGCGGTACTTAACTTTAGACAATGGGTAAACGAAGGAGATTCTGAATAAGAATTATTCTGTATTTATTACATCTCTTATTATGAAAACTCTTCCTGTCTTTTTGGTCGCATTATTATTTATTCTGAATGGACCTTGCTAAAACCTTTCTGGAAATATTTTGTGATGATGATTGTTTTACTTCGATTCAAGTTGACTTAGTAGAAGATCAATGATTATGTGATTTATCTTCCTATTTACTTTCTACCGACATAACTAGGGTTTCTTACCTCTTGTCAACCGGCGCTACTACTCAACAAATTTCGGTTTCTATTATAGGAGATTATTGGTTGGAAGTGGGTAATAATTGTTGTGAGTATTTTTTGACTCAAAATTTATTGAATATCAATTCATAAAAAAGCCGAAGTATTTCTACTTCGGCTTTTTAATTGATCATTTATTTCTTTATTCCATCAAAGTCATCTCTACACGTCTATTTTTCTGACGACCTTCTTCGGTAGAATTATCGGCAATTGGTTTATCTGGGCCATACCATTTAGCTTCAAAACGGGTTGCTGCAACACCTTTTTTGGTTAGATAAGTTTTTACTGCATTAGCACGATTTTTAGAAAGCAATGTATTAGAAGCTGCTTTACCAACATTATCAGTATGGCCTTCAATTTTCAATTTCCAACCAGCATGTTTCTTCATTAATTCTGCCAATTGATCCAATGCTGCATTTGATTCCGTTTTGATGATTGCTTTACCTGTAGCGAATTCCAAATTATCAAAAGCTTTCTTTACAATTTCTTGCTCTTCAATTGTTAATTGAACTGTTTCTGCTTCCTTAGGGAAACGGAAATATCCATCTCCTTCTATAAAGGCTTTTTTGCCTCTCAAATCAGGGTTGCTAACATAAACTTCTTTTAAAGTATCACCTTCAGAAGTAATCAATTTGAAATACGCTTTTGATTTATCGAAATTAGTTTTGAAATTAAATTTACCATCTTCAATGATTACTTCTTCTAGCACTTTGTTTCCATAAGCTAACAATTGTAATTTAATTTCTGGACAACCCCAGTTGTGATGTGGGCCAACTTTTGTTGGACATTTATCATCGATATCTCTTAATTTATCTCCGTCAGTATCTGGGCAACCAACAAATTCTTCTGAGCCTGGAGTTTCAGGGCAATCATCTTTTTGGTCTGGAATTTTATCTCCGTCTTTATCTGGACAACCATTAAATTCAGAAAGTCCTGGCGTCTCTGGACATTCATCTTTACTATCCATAATTTTATCGCCATCACGATCCGGACACCCGTTAAATTCTGCTAAACCTGCATCATTAACACATGAGTCTAATTTGTCAATGATTTTATCTCCGTCTGTATCTGGGCAACCTTTAAATTCCATTGTGCCTGGTTCATCTGGGCAAGCATCTTCTGCATCTTGAATGCCATCTTTATCTCTATCAGGGCAACCTTTAAATGCCCAAATTCCCGGCTGATCAATGCATAAATCTTTTTTATCAGAAATTTCATCCTTATCACGATCTTTCACTTTTCCATAAGGAATTGGAATTTTTAATAATACATAAATATCTGCGCCATAAATATCTTTTTTGCTCTCTCCATTTTTTGCATAAGCCATTATAGATGAAAGATTATTTGTTCCGACAACTAATGGACCAAGGCGAAGCATTGCTCCAAATTGTGTATTTCCGGTTGCGTTCCAGCTAAATGGAACTGACATCCCAAACCATTTATGATCCCAACGAGGAGCTAAACTGATTGTGGTTATATCATGACTTTTGTTTGGGTTTTTCTTAAATTGTAAAGCAGCATAGGTAGTCATGTTTACATAAAAATCTCCCCAAATATGATAATCTACTTGTAAACTTAATGCCGTGGGAAGATTCATATTAAATGTTCCTTCATCAGGGATAGATGTAAATAAAGTATTAAGCGTAGAATCAAAATCTCCGATTGGCCCCTCATTAAATTGAAAAACATTAATATTTAAAGAATCATATGTAGCTTTAAAATTTCTGCTTTCGGAGCCCTTAACATATCTAACACTCCCTAAATCCATAATAGAGGCACCTATTCTTAATTTATAAGGTGTTTTGTAACGATACCATTGGTTGGTTTCACCATCCATATTGTATTTATATTTTTCATGATGAGCATCTTCAGCATCTGGCCTCCATTCATAAACAAAACCTAAATCAGCTCCCATTGAGAATTTAGAGAAAAACTTATATTTCAAATTTCCATCAGCAACATCAAAATTCGTAGAGTGACCATACTGAACATCAAACGAATTTAAGTTTACAATAGAATCGTTTAAGAATTCATAATCTAAATTATCGGCAAACAAGTATGCAGAACCCAAGCCTTGTAAAAGTTTTGCCGTTCCCGCTACTTTCATATAGTGCTTACCGTCATCTTTAATTACTCTTCCGTATGATAAACCATATTCGGCCCAAGTATTTGTTTGAACTGAAAATCTTTCGTTTTGAAAATCTTGCAACCAAAGAGAAGGAATGATTAATTCATTATACATTAACTGCGCTAATTCCGGTTCAACTCCATCCACATTGGTATAACTACGCACTCTCCAATTAAAACCAATGGCTGATTTTTTATCAATGGTAATTAAAAATGAAGGCGCCGACAAATGGGCATTGGCAAAAACAGATTTATTCTTCCCGCCATCATTTACTATTAAATAATTATCTTGAAAAGTTGAATCGTTGAAGCGGGGAAATTCTAAACCATTAGCTCCTTTTTGATGAAACAAAGCCCCTGGCTTCAATCCAACGTAATTATTATGTACGTTAAACCCAAAGCCAACGAGATTAATGTCCACTTTATAACGGCTGTCCACCATGTAAGCAGGGTTCAAATGAACACCTGAAATACCTGAGTAATTACTATTGGCAAATCCCAAATAATCTTGAGCCTTCAAGTTGGGTAGCGTTGCGCATAAAAGAATAAGGATAGATAAAAGTTTTTTCATAGCTGATTTTATTTTTTCTTCAAAGGTAGCACTCTTTAGTTGATTAAAAAATGATTTTTTCATGAAATGGGCTACGGTTATTTCACCGTATAGGAGAATATTTTTCCAAATGGATTACCTACAACAATCTCAGGATAAGAATCATTGTTGATATCCTCCATCATAAATAGCGTGCTTCCTGTAACTGGAAACTTATCATTTACTAAGCCATCTGCATTGATCACATAAACTTGGTTATTGGATTTATCCAGAATACCTATACGAATACTTCTATCATTAAGTGTAAAGGCCAATAAAGGTGATGTTAAATCAGATTTTAAAATATGTTCAAAAAGTTGCTCCTTGTTCCATGAGTGAATGGTAATTTTCGAATCTTCTTGCAATAAAATATCTTTTTTACCATCGGCGTTTGCATCAATCATGGTAAAATAATGATTGGGACTAAGATTTCTAATCGTTAATGAATCCACTCTTCCATTGAAATATTGACGATAGATTTTTCCAAGGCTATCGCTATAGGTGATATGACAATTATCAATTTCTTGGCCTGCTTCGAACCAAACATTTGAACCCGAACGGTAATTCAAAGAGTTTTTTACTTCATGACGCACTTTTCCTTTTCGATCTACCATGTAAATATTTCCCCGGATATCAATGATGAAAATATAATCTTTGCCCCCGATTCGATGAAATTCGGCAGGCTGCATGATGATTGATTTTGCTCCAGCAAATTCCCATCCATTAACCACTTTTCCGTCTTTATCAATTACAGAAATATTATTTTCACATGGAATAAAGAAACGATAATTTTTATCTGATTCATAATCAAAAATAGCAAATTGAGCAGTTGCTGGTTTTGCCAAATTCGCTGGGAAACCTGCAAAATAATTTCCTTTAAGATCAATGATATGCAATTGAGATTCGGTGCAGAATACGATTTGTAATTTTCCATTGTTCAACATATCCACTTGCTTTACATTGCCGATGATTTTTTCAACCATTTCTTTTTTCCATAGCAATTTTCCGGTATTACTAATGAGATAACATGTAAAATCATCGTCTTGCACAAAAATATCCTTAGCTTCTGTTTGATGATTTAAAACTAATTGCGGAGTCATCGTGACATTGGTATCCAATGAAAATTCCCAGAAGGTGTTTTCTTCTTCCTTGAATGATGGATTATATCTCATGTAGATATGATTGTAGAACATTCCTTCTGACTTGGATAATTGCCAAGAAAAAGCATCAAACCGCCCGAATAAATCTTTATTTATTTCTAATTGTGGCATCCATCTTTCATTCATCACCGGCTGTAAAATATCTTTCATTTTACCAATATTGGAATAATAAAAAATATTGGCCTTATCACTTAAATTTTCATTTACATAATTGACAAAAGTTACGTTTCTTGCTAATACATTCTCGCTTACTAAATCGGAAAGATAACGCTGAAGTGCTGTTGGAGATTCAGAGAAAATAATATGATCTTCTACTTCAATAAAATAAGGATTATTTAAATTCTTGAATAAATCTCCCAAGAGAATGGAGAAAATTCCTTTGGCCTTTAACTGACGAATTTCAACACCCTGCGCCAAAACAACAGGACGAGAAGCGGTGTCTAACTTCAAAGAAAGTTTTTCTAGCTCACGTGCAGCATTTCCCGTTTCATTCTTACGAATAATTAAAAATGAATTGTCCGATAAAACCGAATCATAGGCCACATTAAATAAAACCATTTCATTTCCTACCCAAGATAAAATACTTTCTTTTAAATTACAATCATGATCTCGATTAAAAGCATTCAGTTCTTCTCTGAAATTATCCAATTGATTATTTTTTTTCAACCAATTTTCTATATCGTTGAAATAAACTTCCACATCACTTAAACCTAAGAAAATCATCTGGGAAATCTTTTCGGGCACGTAGCGAGTTATAGTAAAAGATTGTGGTTGCTGATTTTTAAAAATAGAAAGCATCTCGTTACTTTTATCACTCAAGGCAGAAAATCCGCTAAATGAAAGGCTGTTTGGGCCAATCACCAAATCTAACTCCGACATATCGCTGTAGGGAGATATTCCTTGTAATTGTGTCAATATTTCTTTACTTCCTAGCGTTTGTAAAATTCCTAGTAAATAGCGATGCTGAATGTAAATATTTGCATCTACTGTTTTTGAAACGGTATGATTCAATTTTTTGAAAACTGGATTATCATCAAACACTTTTCCTTCTATCAATCTACTTAAACCTGCTTCAATTAAACTTTCGGAATCAGAAATCATTAATACTCCCGAATGAAATGCTGCTTTCAAGGTAAACTTGCCTGCATTAAATTGATACAATGAAATTCCTTCAAATTCTCTTGTGATAGAAGGTTCTCCATCGCTTAAACTAGAAATTAATTGGATAGCATTTTCTTCGCTCTCTGTTTTCGAAAGTGCCACAAAGAAATTAATACCACCTGCGGCTTGATGCAATGAAACAACCAAAGGATTTTGTGTGAGAACAGCTATAATTGAATTGTTTTTTAGCGCAGCCTTTTCAATTCTTCTTCCTATTTCATCCAATTGTGAAAACGGCTCTTTAGTTTTCAAATCGGGCCACATCAAATTAGTTGTGGTCAATTTATTCCAAACAGAAGGTAGGTCTCTGATTTCAAAAATAACAGCTGCATCTTCGGGAATTGCATCTAAAGCACGTGATTGTTTATCGGTAAACCGTGAAAAAAATAAATAGCCGATGTATAAAACTCCTCCTGCAAGAAGAATCAATAAAGTATAATTAAGAATTTTTCGGTTCACGATTCAAAATTATCAAGAGAAAGCCTCTCCATGATTTAGGAAATTGAAATGTTTAAACAATAATTTGTGAGGAAACTCAGAATAAAACTAATTGAGAAGGCAAAAGTGTAAAACTCTGGCGGTGATGCTTACAGCTACCAAACTCACGAATGGCATCACGATGGGCTTTGGTGGGGTAGCCTTTATTTTTTTGCCAATTGAATTGTGGAAATTCCTTATGAAGCTTATCCATGATTTCATCTCGATAGGTTTTTGCCAAAACAGAAGCGGCTGCTATCGACTTATATTTTCCATCGCCTTTGATAATCCAAGCGTGAGGAATATTCTTATAGGGATTGAATCGATTTCCGTCAATCAATAAAAATTCGGGTTTCATTTTCAATTGATCAATGGCAAGGTGCATCGCTAAAAAAGATGCGTTAAGTATATTTATTTCATCAATTTTCTTTGGAGAAACAATTCCAACCGCAAAGGCGAGTGCTTTCTCCTCGATAATCGGACGTAATTTATCGCGTTGCTTTTCGCTTAATTTTTTCGAATCATCCAATTCGGGCAATGAACATTTATCGGGTAAAATGACTGCCGCAGCCACTACAGGACCAGCCAAACAACCTCTGCCGGCTTCATCGCAACCTGCTTCAATAATCAGTTCTTTATGAAATCTTGCTTTGAGCATTGGCAACTTTTAAAATAGCATTCCAAATTACATTCGTTGTATGATTCCAAGAAAATTCTTTTGCTCTGATTTTACCTTTCTCAATTAGAGATTTACGCAAATCATCTTCGTTCGCTAAACGCAATAATCCATCTGCAATAGATTCAATTGAAAAAGGATCACAAAATAAAGCCGCATCACCAGCAACCTCTGGCAATGATGTTTTATCACCTGTGAGCACAGGAACTTCACAACGCATTGCTTCTACCAATGGTATTCCAAAACCTTCAAAATAACTAACGTAAGCTAAAGCGAGTGCCGACCCTAAAGTGAAATGTAATTCTTTCAATTGTAAATGTCCTGTAAAAATAACTTTATCAGAATGTTTCATTTTTTCGAAAGCCCATTTTATTTCTTGATTCCAAAAAGATTTTTCGCCCACCACCACTAATGGAAATTTATTTTTCGATTTTTCATAATACAAATCGAAAGCAGTAAATAATCTTGCTAAATTTTTTCTAGGTGTTAGTGCGCCAATAAAAATAAAATAAGGTAATCCTTGTGTTAATGTATTTCGATGTTTTACCATTTCTTCATTGGATAATGGCAATAAAGATTCATTGGCACCATTGTATCCAACATCCACTTTATCGGGAGAAACATGATAGGTTTTAATGATATCTGATTTTGAAAACTCTGAAACGGTAACAATTCGAGATGCTTTTTTTGCAAACAACGGAAAATATTTTTTATAGTATCGATGGTTTTTTCTTGCTAAATCTTGTGGAAAATGTTCGAAATTCAAGTCATGCATAACTGCAATGGAAGGCACGGGTGTTTTTAAACTTAAATATCCATCTGGCGACAAAAAAATATCAGCCCTGTATTTTTTTAAAGCTTTGGTCACTGCAAATTCAAACCAGAGATAAAACAGAAAAGGATGACGAGCAGGAAAACCAATCACATGAGCCTCGACATTGGAAGCGAAAATAAATTTTTTATCAAATGGGCGATCAAAAAGAAAAATAAATTGGTGTTCGGGATGATTTTTTACCATTCGGCTAACCGTTTCATAGGTATACCAACCAAAACCTTCCATTTTGTTGCTTAACAAAAACCTTGTATTTATCGCTATTCTCAAAGATTGAATTCTATTCGGCTAAAATAAGCATTGAAAATCGATTCATGAAGGCAATATTTTCATCTATTAGCAGTTAATTTTTCGTTAATTTGCTCCTCAATTCAAAAAAACTATGGAAAAGAAGAATGAAAGTTCGGGACTAAACGCTGATAACCTGTTGATTTTGTTGTGGACATGGAAAAAATCCATCATCATGGTGATGTGTTTGGCCATTGTAGGTTCGGCTGTAGTTTCATTAATCATGAAAGAAAAATTTCTTTCCACTGCCATTATTTTTCCAGGAAAAGCCAGTACGGTTGAGTTAGGTGAAAAATTCAACGTGGAGCAAAGTATGACTGCTTTTGGTGAAGAAGAAGAAGCTGAGCAATTATTACAAATTCTTAACTCCTCTGAAATTCGCGATTTCATTGTGAAAAAATATGATTTGATGGAACATTATGAAATTGATGCTGAATCTCCCTATGCCTACACTGAATTAGTAAGAGAATATAGTTCGAATGTTACCTGTGAAAGAACACGCCATAATTCCATTACCATTGATGTATTAGATACCGACCCTGAAACTGCTGCGAATATGGCTAACGATATTGCACGATTAGTGGATTCAACAAAAAACAGAATGATTCGCGAAAGAACGGTTCATGCTTTTCGTGTAATTGAAAAAGAATATTTCGATTTGATTAAAGAAGCGGAATTTTTACGCGATACACTTACTTCATTGAGTAAAATGGGTGTAATTGCTAGTACAGAAGGTCAAGCAAGATTATATGAAGCTTTGTCGAATGCGTTAGCATCTAGAAACCCAAGTGCCATTGAACAAATCAATAAATTATTGGAGGTTAATCGTAATTTCGCCACTGCCTATCGCTATTATGACGAGACGTTGGAATCGAAAAACGAGAAAATAAAAGATATGGAAATTCCGTATAAGCAAGCGAAAGCGGAATTAACGATTTCTATTCCCCATAAATTTGGAATGGAACAAGCACGACCTGCCGAAAGAAAAGCTTATCCAGTGCGCTGGTTAATTGTTGTGATGAGCACCATCGGTTCGTTCTTATTCATGATTGGCTTCATTGTTATTTTTGAAAAGATGAAGCAGGTTAGAGCTGCTGTAAAATAATTTTTTGTGACGTTTACCTTAAATCGTTCGCTGATTATTTCATTGTCCGTCATTTTTCTTGCGGTCAATTTGGTATTGATTTATAATGGAAATTACCTTTTGAATTTACTTCCTCCTGCTATTATTGCCGGATTATTTGCCATTTTCGCTCCTGATAAATTATTTTGGTTTGTGGTTTTTTGCACGCCACTTTCATTAAACATGGAAGATTTTGACTTAGGAGGATTTAGTTTTTATTTCCCCACCGAACCTTGTCTTTTTGGGTTAATGTTTTTATTTATTATTAATCAATTGGCGCATCGCACCATTGATATGAAAGTGATCACGCATCCTGTTTCTATTGCTATTTTGTTTCATTTATTTTGGATTTTTTGTACTTCGATTTCTAGTACAGACCCATTTGTTTCATTTAAATTCTTTGTGGTTCGATTATGGTTTATCGTTCCCGCCTATTTTTTCTTTATTCAAATTTTAAAAAATAAACCCAACTTCAAATTATTCTATATTTTGTTTCTCATCCCATTAACGGGAGTGGTTATTTATACTTTAGTTCAACATGCTTCTTATTTATTTGCAGAAGAACCTGGCCATTGGGTAATGTATCCGTTTTTCAAAGATCATACTTCGTATGGAGCGGTATTAGCCATGTTTTTTCCAGCCGCTTTGGGATTGTATTTTAGTAAGAGTATAAATTATTTAGCCAAACCATTTTTAATGGGCATTGTATTCGTTTTGGCAATGGGAATTATTTTTAGCTATACTCGAGCGGCATGGGTAAGTTTAGTGGCGGCCTTTGGTGTTTATTTGATTCTTCGATTAAAAATAAAAGCAAGCACTGTTTTTATTTTAGGAACAATGGGATTGTTTACTTTCTTTTCCTTATACGAACAAATCATGGTGCGATTGGAATTAAACAAAACCGATTCATCCGATGATTTGGGCGAACATGTTTCTTCCATTTCAAATATTGCAACTGATGCCTCGAATCTAGAACGAATTAATAGATGGGAATGTGCGATGGATATGTTTTATCAAAAACCATTGGTGGGTTGGGGACCGGGAACGTATCAATTTAATTATGCGAAATTTCAGAAACCAGAAAACTTAACCATCATTAGTACGAATGCCGGTGATAATGGAAATGCACATAGTGAATATTTGGGCCCATTGGCGGAACAAGGAATTTTGGGAATGGTTTCGATGTTGATTTTAGTGATTACAGTTTCTATTGTGGCGGTTCGCGTTTATCATCGATTACCACCTGGAGATATGCGAATGATGGTGATGATTTCATTTGCAGGATTGATTACGTATTATACGCATGGTGTATTGAATAATTATTTAGATACTGATAAAGCATCGATTCCGTTTTGGGGATTTACTGCTATGATTGTGGCGGTGGATTTGTATTATTCTAGGGGAGAAGAAGAAAGTTCAAAGTTTAAGGTGTAAGGTTTAAGGTTTAATTAAGAAATTAATCAGAGGGGACAGAGTAACTAGCTGCACTAATAACAACAAACACTCCGCAACTTTGAACTTTAAACTTTAAACCTTAAACAATTTAAAATATCCTCAAACTCAATATAGCTGTACCCGTTCGCGCGGATTTGCAATCCGTGCGCCCAACTGCCTTTGTATACTCCATTTCAAAATGTAATTAATTTAGGTGGCAATACAACCACATCCAATACACCATTCAAATCTGCATAATTTCTAGCGCTACTATAATAATATTCCTCGGCTCTTTCAACTATTCCATCCGCAACCGGATTTTGATGAATATAATTAAGCTTTTGATAAATGAATTTATTAGACTGTAATTCTTCAGCATGATATCCATCTTGCCAAACTTTATAATTTTGTTCTCGTTTCAAATGTTCGCATGACTCTTTGAAGATATCCAACAACCATTCTCTCCTACTCTCTGTTCCTTCCTTTATAATTTGCACGATTTTTTTTAAGTGAATTTTTTAAAGTCACGAATAATTTCAGGTAAAGTAGGATCTCCAGTTGAACGACACATCATATGAATATGACTAGGCATTATAACAAATGCATAAATTTCCAAGCCTTTATTTTTCTGATAATACTCCAAAGATTCTATTATGTTTTTCTTCTGTTCCAAACGTGTAAATAAATCGACCCATTTTACTGTGGTTATTGTGATAAAATGTGCATTGTCTGTATTTCTAACTTTATATTTTGTAGACATATGAAATAGTGAAATACTAATTTAAGGAATAAAAATCAAAATAAAAAACTGCAATGGGAATTTTGTCGTATTATGAAAATAGGGCGCACGGATTGCAAATCCGCGCGAACAATTAGAGGGGTTAAAAGCAATTTTGAAAATTAGAGTTAATAATTTTAATTAGCGCACGGATTGCAAATCCGCGCGAGCACTCCGAGAGGCCGAAGCGACAAACCGCACCGGATAGCCACAAACACTCCGCAACTTTGCACTTTAAACCTTGAACTTTAAACAATTTAAAAAATCCTCAAACTCAAAATAGCCGTATCATCCATAAATGGATTATCACCTTTATGCTCTTCTACTGCTTTGAATAATCTTTCATTTAATTCTTTCATTGGCATGTTATGGTAACGATTAATTACATCCGTTAAATTCTCCAATGAAAAAGGATCGTTGTTATCGTTTTCTACCTCAACGAGACCATCGGTATAAGAAACCAATGTGCTATTGGGTGGAACAAAAACTTCTTCTTCTTCGATAGATGGAATTACATCTACCATTCCAATTCCGGTGCAACCTGACGACAAAAATCTGGCTTCCTTTCCGTTAGAAAGAATGGGATGATTATGTCCGGCATTAATGTATTTCAATTTGCGTGTAATGATATTATAACGAGCAATAAAAAGTGTGATGAATCTTTCTCCCTTGGCAGAATTGATCACCGAAGTATTTAATTCCTCAATGAGTTTGGGTAAACTAAAATCGGTGTATTTGATAATGGCTCTTAAATTCGCTTGGAAATTCGACATCAACAATGCTGCAGAAATTCCTTTTCCAGAAACATCGGCTACACAAAAAACAAATTCAGTATGATTAAGTTCAATGAAATCATAATAATCTCCACCCACCGAATGATGCGCCACATATTTTGCTGCCATCTCCAAATCTTTATTGATGGGAAGATTATTGGGCAATAAAAGGGCTTGCATTTCGGCAGCGAGTTGTAATTCTTTTTTTACTACCTCCTGACGAATATTATCTTTTGCCAATCGTTTATTTTCAATAGCAACAACAATAATATTCGTTAGCGTTTGAATAAAATTCATGTGCTTAACTGTAGGGCTAATTCCTTCTGCATTTTCGTTCAAATCTCCAATGAGAAGATAAGCAAGAGGCATGTCTTTGTGAAAAACGGGAATCACCACATCAAACGAATTCAAATATGTTTTAGAAGAAGATTCGATTACCGTAATATCTTTAATTCGGCCTAAATCTCTAACTACTGAGATTTCTTTTATCGAGCCTTTGTGCCCATACTTTTGCAAAATGTGCCAGCCATCATTATCGTGCGCCAACAAAATTAATTTGGTAATTTCTAATTGCTCTTTAATGGTGTATTTATAAATCTCCAATAATTTATCTACCGAATAGTTATTATTGATTGCACGCGTAATGTCGAGCAAGGCGGTTAGTTTAAAATCACGTTGAGATAATTTTTCGTGGAGTTTATTTAGTTTTGAACTATCACTCATGATTCTGTTGTTGAGGCTCTCGAAACTTGATTCATTTTATCAATGAGTTCTGGTAATTGTTTCAAGGCATGTAATTCTCTGAATTTGGCTCTTCCTTCTTCGCATGGAGAGCCGAAATAAGTTTTTCCGCCTTCTAAGGTTTTTCCAACACCTGATTGCCCTTGCACTACTGCACCTTTTCCAATGGTAATTCCACTCACTACTCCAACCTGTCCCCAGAGCGTAACATTATCTTCAATAATCACACAACCTGCAATTCCAACTTGAGCTGCAAATAAACAATTTTTACCAATGATAGAATCATGACCAATGTGAACGTGATTATCAATTTTTGTTCCTTCGCCAATGGTAGTATCGCCTGTAATTCCTCTATCAATAGTGGTTCCTGCTCCAATTTCTACTTTATCTTGCACCAATACTCTACCGCAGGTATGCATTTTATCATAACTCTCGTTACGTTTTTTATAATAGAAAGCATGACCACCAATCACCACATTAGCGTGAATAATCACATCATTTCCAATCACGCAATTTTCATAAATCACCGCTCCCGGAAAAATGGTAGTGCGTTCACCGATTGTTACGTTATTACCAATGGTAACATTGGGATAAATAATGGCGGATGAAGCAATTTTTGTATTAGTTCCTATTGGAGAAGATTGTGTGGTTACAGGAGAGAAATGCAAAGTGAGTTTATTAAAATCACGACAAGGATCTTCTGAAAAAATCAATGCTTTTCCGGCTGGACAATCCACTTCTTTATTGATAAGAATGGTGGTTGCTGCTGAATTTAATGCTTTATCATAATACTTGGGATGATCTACAAAAACCAAATCACCAGGAACAACCATATGGATTTCGTTGATACCGGAAATAAGGTGATTTTCGGGGCCAGAAAATTTACAACCAATTAGGGCTGCAAGATCTTTTAGAGAATGTGGTTTGATTATCATAAGGTAAAACAATAATCGTAAAGATAAGGTTAAATAGGAGATGGGAAAATACCTTTAATGGAATTTCTTTAACCGTAAATTAAACCCAAATTATACATTTGAAAAAACAAATGTATAATCGATGTAAGAAAATCAACAATTTGGATTGCATTGCATTTCATCAAATTTTGATTTTCTAAATCTGGGTTAAACCCAACTAATGCAGATAGTTCAGCTCGTACCTCACCTCCTACTGCATAATTTGGGCTAAAGACTTCCTGAAAGATAAGTTTCGGAAGGATTCAATTCATTCAATGCTCCTGATTCTTCGAGGGAAATTATGAAGCCATCTGCCCACTCAGTGGTGATCTCTAATTTTATAAAATTGCCACTCAAAATTCGAGGCAACGCGATTATTGGAAAATTTTTTCCATTTCTCAATGCCCAAAGCTGATAGTGTGTTTTTTCTGAAACTTTAGGAAGGCCTTCGCTAGAGAAAAGGATGGTTTTATCTTTTTTATTCCAAATAAGAATTGCTTTTGACTCTTTTGCTAAAAGATGAATTCCGTTTAAAAAAAATATTTTGTTATCAGGATTTCGAAACACTTCGAGTTCATTGGCTAAAATAATGTTAAGATCATTTAGACTAACGAGATTAGCATCGAGAGTCAAATAATCATCATTTAATTTCTCCATTTCATTCTTCAAATTTAAAATGGCACTCTCGTTTTCATTATTCTTTTGCCAAGAAAAAATATTGAAAATGGTTAAAAAAACTATCGTTAAAGAAAGAAAAATAATGGTCAGATTTTTGTTTTTCACTGGAGAAATAGATAAAAATTATCGCTCTTGGTCAAACGCTTTTTGTTTGTCGCGTTCTCCTGGCACATTTGGAGTTAAACAATCACCTGGGCCTACTTTTCTCAACCAAGCCAATCGAATGGTTAAAATAATGGGGCGATAGCGACTGCTGAACATTGGATCGGTAGATTTGAATTTATCCCATTGAAATAAATTTAAAATGGGTGTTTCAAGAGTGGGAATAATAAACCAACGTTCATTCAATTTATATCCAAA
>CAMBFX010000034.1 GCA_945865695.1 Chryseobacterium gleum
AATTGATGCTTTCTCCCTTTGCCAAACATCAGCATCAGCAGATGGAAAAAAATGTGTTGAATGAATCTGATCTAATTATCACCGTTGGTGAAACGATGAAAAAGGATTTTGAAAAAATGACGAGCGTTTCAATAGAAGTAATCACCAATGGATATGACGAAGAAGATTATTTGAATAAGAATTTTGCTTTAACTGATAAATTCACACTTTCAAATATTGGATTATTACCCAAAGGACAAAATCATCCCGCCTTATGGAATGCTATTGGAGAATTGGTAAAAGAAAATGAAAATTTCAAAAATCAATTAGAAATTCTTTTTGTAGGTCATGTGGATGGGCATGTGAAAAAATCATTAGAAGAAGCTGGAATTTCTTCTTATTGTCATATGATTGATTATGTCAATCACGAGAAGGTGGTAGAATATCAAAAAAGCGCTCATATTTTACTTTTAAACATCAATCGCGTGCCGAATGCTGAATATTTGCTTACTGGAAAATTATTCGAATACATCGCAGCGGAGCGCCCTATTTTATGTGTTGGGCCCAAGCAAGGTGATGCAGCAAAAATTATTGAAGAATGTGAGTCGGGCGAAATTTTTGACTTTGATGATAAAGAGGGAATCAAAAAATATATTTTAGAAAGATTTAGAATTTTTACAGACGAAATACCCGAAAACAAAAACTCCCTGCACAAAAATTATTCGAGAAGAGAGCTGACGAAAAAGTTGGTTAATTTAATTAATGTATGAGAAAAATTTACCGTTTTATAAAAACATGTGTTAAACCATTAAATCTTGGTCGATTCGCCTTTTTTGGTAAATTGAATAAGAAAATTACAGACAAAATACGAACCAACCATGCCCTAGTTGATGGACATCAAATGACACTGGATGATAAGGATTCATTACGCTTATCCTTAAATGGTATTTATGAACCTGAGCAAACTAATTACATTAAAAATTTATTGCAAGAGGGAGATCAAGTTATTGATATTGGTGGAAATATTGGATATTATGCTTTAATCATGGCGAAAAAAGTAGGCGCTAAAGGGAAAGTTTTTTGCTTTGAGCCTGACAAAACCAACTTTTCCATTCTCACAGAAAATATTCGTCAAAATAAATATGAAAATATTATTACTTCATACAATGATGCCGTAAGTAATGAAAAAGGTTTACTTAAATTATTCATCAGTGAAACTAATCGTGGCGACCACCGCATTTACTCTTCAGATCAAGATCGAAATTTTATTGAGATTAATGCAGTGAAATTAGACGACCTCATTGAATTAAAAGAAGCGAGAATCAAATTCATCAAAATTGATATTCAAGGATCAGAAATGATTGCGTTGGAAGGAATGAAAGAACTAATTTTAAAGAATAAACCAGTTCTAATTTCTGAATTTTGGCCTAAGGGAATAAAAATGTCGGGAAAAAATCCAGATGAATATATTCAATTTTTCCTATCAAATGGTTACGCGATGAGTTTACTCACAGAAAAAGGATTGAAACCAATTTCCAAAGATGAATTGAATAAAGAAGTGAGTATAGAAAAAGGAAATTTTACGAATATAGTTTTTAGAATGGCTTAATCGTAATTATACTTTTTACGTAATTCTAATTTTAAAACTTCTTCTTTAATTTTTTGAATTTGTTCAGTTGAAACTAAGCTAGATTTTCCTTCATTTACTTTTACAGCGGTAATTCTTTTCAATTTTGTAATAGAAGGTTTTGCCAATCCTAAAAAATCAAATACGGATAATTGATGCTCTGTGTTTTTAAAAAGATCTTCTGCTTTCAAAAAAAGGAATCTATCTTTTGAAATAGTAGTCTTGAATTCCTCGGCAAATGAATTCGTTTCATTCCATAACCAAGCGATTTTTTCTATTTGAGAATAAGATTTCCATGAATCAGCATCATTGGTAATTCTTCCTTCGTCATACAATGAATTACCCGAATACCAATTTCTTCCTAAGCCGGATTTAATAAATGATTCAGGATTTCTAACCAGATGAATGAATTTTGATTTAGGATAAAGCTCTGCAATTTGGTTGGCGAAAAAAGTTACTCGATTATTCGTTTCTACATATTTCTTTTCATTTATAAAAACATTTCGAATCAACTCATATCTGGCTACATCAAAAACAGCTTTCACTTTTTCAGCGTTTGTTTGGTATTCTTTATGCGCTAAAATGGTATGATAAAAAAATTCAGGTTCTGGCTCGTGTAAAGCTTCGATAGATTTGTCTGAATGCAAAAGATTAGTTAGAAATGCAGTTCCACATCTCCCGGTAGAAAGAACAAAAATGGGT
The DNA here is from genome assembly GCA_945865695.1 of Chryseobacterium gleum. Taxonomy (GTDB): domain Bacteria; phylum Bacteroidota; class Bacteroidia; order Flavobacteriales_D; family UBA2798; genus CAMBFX01. The sequence continues at coordinate 2,309 of CAMBFX010000034.1, forward strand.
TCATATTCTTGCTGAACCAAATTGTACAATTGCGTAATATCATTTTTTAGCGCATAGTCATTTAGTTTTTTTCGTGTTTTTAAACGTGAAAAAAAATCCTTTTGACTCTGCCAACCCGCTTCAACAATTTGCTTTACTTTCATCTAAAACTTATACTTATCTTATAAAATTAGCTATTTTTACAGAATAATCTCAATAACCTACCAAAATTGACTGGGAAACAAAGAGTTGCCATCCTAAAAAGTCGCCTTTACAGAGGTGGAGTTGCTCAAGTATTGGGGCATATGATTGCCGTTCTCAATGAGAAGGGAATTGTACCAGATATTCTCACATTACGGTCCGATTTAACCAAAAATGATTTTGAAAAACTTTATCGTTTAAAAATTAAATTCCATATTAAATTAATTGGTCCGAATTTGAAAATGCCCTACGAATGGCATTTCCTTTATTTCAATTTATTGTCAAGAGGATTTTCAAAAAAATATGATCTCTTTATCAATAGCAATAACACTTCTTTTCTTGCACCCAAAAATATTCCAACGCTCACCTACATTCATTACCCTCGAAAAGATAGAGTAATTTCGGATAGTTCTTCTATTCATTTTCCTGAAAAGAAAAATAAATCCATTTTTGAATATGCTTCCGATCCATTTTTCATCGCTCGCTTTTTATATCAATTCAATAAGCGTTTCGGAAAAAATGAAATGATTATTGCCAATTCTGAATTTACAAAGAGTGCCATTGAACGCTGCTATTCCCATCTAAAAAATCCTATAGTTGCACTATATCCTCCAGTAGAAAATCCAGAAATAAAAAACACAGAAAAAAAATTACAAGTGGTTACGCTAGGAAGAATCTCTTCAGAAAAAAGACAATTGGAACAAATCGATATTGCCTTGAAACTTCCTGATATAAATTTTTATATTCTGGGATTTTCGGATTTAGGAAAATATTATCAAGAATGTAAGGAAAAAATAAATTCTTCTGGAGTAAAAAACATTTTTCTATTGCCTAATCTTAATCATTCAGAAATTCAAAAAATATTAGCTGAATCAGCTATTTTTCTTCATAACGTAAGAAATGAACCTTTTGGAATTGGCATAGTTCAGGCTTCAGCACAAGGATGTATTCCAGTGATTCATCGCTCTGGTGGGGCTACCGAAATAGTGACGGATAATCAATTACAATTCAACGATGTTGAAGAAGCTTTTTCGATTATTCAAAAAATTAAAAACAAAGAGATAAACTTCAATTTTAAATCCAAATTCTCTGAAAAAGAATTTCAAGAAACATTTAGTCAACTATTGACAGATTATTAAAAAAGTAAAAACTATATTTGTTTACCTTAAACGTATATTAATTGATTAACCGCTGGAAAAAATACATTCAAAATCTAAAAAAATTAGAGCGAGAAAATCTTTTGCTTCGAAAAAACCTATCCTATATCATTCGAAACAAGTATCCCGAAATCATTTCAAAAAGTAATTCAGCGATTCATTCCAGCATCAATGATTTTGAATTTAATGTTTATTCGCAAAATGGAGAAGATGGAATATTGTTACATATCGTATCAAAAATTGGAATTCATTCGCATACCATCATTGAATTTGGAGGAAGTGATGGCATACAATGCAATAGTGCTAATCTTCTTTTAAATTTTGGATGGAAAGCTTTATTAATTGAAGGAAATGCCGAAAAAGTAAATACGGGAATAAAATATTATCTTGAAAATGGCGTTGATGAAAAACAATTGACATTTATTCCATCATTCATTACTTCCGAAAATATCAATCAACTTTTCACGAAAAATAATTACAAAGGTGAAATAGATATTCTTTCTATCGATATCGACGGAAATGACTATCATGTTTGGAAGTCTATTGATGAAGTAAATCCACGAATAATTGTTTGCGAATACAATGCTGCTTTTGGCCCAGAAAAAGAAATAACTATTCCATATGATTCGAAATTCACTTTGAAAAGCAAAGAATCTACAGGGTTTTATTTTGGTTGTTCATTGGCACTTTTAGAAAAACTGGGAAAAGAAAAAGGTTATTCACTCATAGGCACAGATAAATTAGGCGTTAATGCATTTTTTGTGAGAAATGATTTAATGCAAAATAGATTTGCAATAAAAACTTCTGAAGAATGTTATCATGAAAATTTGAAATGCAAACAAGCAGGAGGATACTCATTGGCTTTTGATAAAATCAAACATTTAGATTTCTTTCTTCCATAAGTATGGGAATAATCGCACGACAAGGAGTTTCGAATAGTTTTGCCATATTTCTTGGTTTTATTTTGGGCGGAATCAATACTGTTTTCATATTTCCCTATGTGTTTAGAAATAATCTTGATGATTTAGGTTTAATTCAATTATTAACTACCATTAGTTTTGTTATTGCTCAACTTTTAACTTTCGGCTCAGTTGGCATTACCATTCGATTTTATCCAAAAATGGTGAGCGAAAAAAGAGTAGGTGAATTAATGTATTATATATGGGTATTACCGTCTTTAGCCTTATTACTATTTGGATTATTATTACTATTTGCTGGTGAACACTTTTTAAATTTTTTCATTAAACAAGAAATTTCTATTTCAGAAAACACTGCTTTACTTCTCATTTTTACCATTACATTAAGCATTACTTATGCCAGAAATTTAGCTGGATATTCCATGGCACTTAAAAAAACATTCATCACTTCCATTTTGAATGAAGTGGTGATGCGGGTGGTCATTCTATTTTTTACGCTACTCTATTTTTGGGGATATTCGAATTTAGAAAGTTATGGATTTGGCAATAGTCTTGCCTATTTTATTCCAGTTGTAGTTTTACTTTTCTATTTGAGAAAAACTGAAATTTTTTCTATCCACAAACCAACAGGAAAAGCATTAAATGAATTATTGACTTACGGATTTTTCACTTGGATGGATCTTATAGCCACCTGGGTAATTAATCGAATAGACCAAATCATGATTGGAGCCATCCTACTTTTATCTGATATTCCCATTTATAATTTTGCATTTTATATGTCGTTGGTTGTAGGTTTACCTAATAGATCACTTATCCTGATAGCGGCTCCAATAATTGCAGAATCTTTTCATAAAAACGACATGAAAAATATTCAAGATATTTATGTTAAATCTTCTATTGTGCAATTGATGTTAGGAGGAATTCTTTTCGTTCTTATTTGGTTGAATATGGATTCTATTTTAAAATTCGAACCTACTGCATTTTGGGAGGCAAAAATGGTTTTTTTCTATTTAGGGTTATCTAAACTAATCGATATATTTTTCTCGCTAAATGGAACCATTCTTGTTTCCTCTATTTATTATCGTTACAATTTATACTTTAATATAATTTTATTGGTCGTTGCTGTTGTTCTAAATCTTATACTTATTCCCTCCCATGGTATAGAAGGTGCTGCTATCGCCACTGCTCTTAGTTTAGTTTTATTTAATTTAATGAAAGCCGTTTTTCTATATTCTAAATTCAAGTTACAACCTTTTCATCCCAATACAATAAAAGGAATTTTAATTTTAGGTTTGGCTTGGGCTGCCGGATATTTTTTACCCTTAATGGATAATATTTGGTTAGACATGATTTTAAGAACCACTGTGGCTACACTTGTCTTTTTACCTCTGATGATTTATTTAAATGTATCCGAAGACATCAACCAAATGTTCTACAAACTCGTGCGTAGATTTCTTAAATAAATTTCTTTTGTTTTTCTTCTATCCAATTTTCCATTGGTAGTTTCTTCGAATTGATTTACAAAAATAATTTCTTTAGGTGATTTATTCTTATCCAAATTTTCAGTTAAATAATTTTTAAGAAGCGATAAAGTTCCTCGATCTAACTCAACACCTTCAATCATTAAAACGGGTTTTTCGCCTGTTTTTTCATCTGGAATACCAATAACCATGAGGCGTTGTGAAAGCATTTCTGAAATTTTATTTTCTATCTCCTCTGGTGAAATTTTCAATCCGCCTGAATTGATGATGTTATCTACTCTTCCCATAACACGAAAACTTCCATAAGCATCAAATTCCACCAAATCATTGGTGATTAAAACATTTTCGGAATAATTCTTATGATAAACAGTTAGGCAACCTCGATCATCCGTTCCTAATAAAATATTTTTAAATCCTGTAAAAAAATTAGAATAAACATTTCCATTTACTTTTCGAAGTGCAATATGACTCACTGTTTCGGTCATACCATAAGAAGCAAAATAATCGGAGTCGTTATCTAATCTTAATGATTTCTCCAATGAAGATGGAATAGAAGCCCCGCCAATTAAAACTCGTCTTATTTTTAATTTATTTTTATTAGGTAAATATTTTTCCACTTGCATCGGAATCATAGAGGCAAAATCATATTCACCGATTACTTCCTTTAGTTCTATTTTTGGCTCTACCGCAAAAACTTCTGTGTTATTTAAAATGGCACGTACTAAAATCATTTGTCCGCCTACGAAAGCAGCCGGCAAACAAAATAACCACTTTTCATTCTTATTAAATTGAAAATATTCGGAAGTTTGTTGCGCGCTAAAAATCATCGTAGATTTTTTCACCCAAATATTTTTTGGTTCGCCCGTACTACCCGACGTTTTTAATGAAATTGTTTCCTCTTCACTTATCCAGTTCAATAAAAAATTCCATATATCATTTAGCCATGTTTCAGTCGTAAATTCCTTTTTTTTTAAATAAAATAATTTCCATTTTTCTCTTTCTTCAATAGATAAATTCCAACTAGGCAATGCTATTTTTATCACATTATTCAAAATGGAATTTCTCTTTTTAGTTGATTATTCATCCATAAATTTTCTCCACGCACCTCGAGTGGTGAATGAAAATTATTTTCATACAAAGATCCCGTTCCTAATCCTTGAGGTAAATTCAAATCAAATTCTGCTACCCATTGGGCAACGGCATTCAAACCAACATTCGATTCGAGAGCAGAAGTAGCCCACCAATCTATTTTTCTTTCGGTAGCCAAGCGCAACCAAAGATTCGACATTTGAAATCCGCCCAATAAAGATGGTTTAAGAATTAAATAAGCTGGCTTAATTTCATCTAAAACATTTTTCATTTCAGAAATCTTTATCCCAATTAATTCCTCATCTAAAGCGACTGGTACTTTACATTCCAAACAAATTCTTTTCATCAATGCATATTGTTTGGGTTTTATGGGTTGCTCAATAGAATGTATATTCAATTCTTCCAGGTTTTCCATTACTTGAAAAACGTTTTTTTCATTATACGCACCATTTGCATCCACTCGTATTTCTAATTGATCGCCATAGGTATTTCTAAAATATTTCAATAATTCAAATTCGTCAGAAAAATCATAACTGCCTATCTTGAATTTTAAACAATGAAAACCCTGTTTAATTTTTTTCTCTGCATCCTTCTTCATCACATCAATCGGATTCATCCACACCAAACCATTCATTCGAATTCCAGATTTACCCAGTGAAAAATCATTTTCAAATAAAATTCCTTTGCCGCCGGATTGAAAATCTTTAAATGCCATTTCTATTGCAAAATAAACAGAGGGAAATTTTTCTATTCGCTCTGAAAAATCATTTTTACCATTTTCGATTTCCTGGCAAACAGTTTCAAGTACTTTTTCTACTTGTGATGAATCATCTAAACTCAATCCAGGAATAATACTCACTTCACCATAACCAGAAATATTTTCATCTGAAATTTTCAAAATCCATGAATCTTTCGTTTTCAAAATACCACGGGAAGTTCCTCCAGGAATAGTAAATTGTAGAGTATGCTTTTTGAAATTTGCTTTCATCAGGCGTTGATGCTTATTCCGAACAAAATAGAAAACAAAAAGGTAGAAAGTGCCAGTTTTTTTAATTCAGGATCTAAATCTTTTGGATCAGTAACTTTCCAAACACGAATCAAGTTTAAAATATACAATGGAAATACGACTAAGAAAATTAAATTTTGCGGTGAATGATAATTTTTAAAAATGAAAAATGAAACAGAAATAATTCCGCTAAGAATTAAAAAAGTATGATACCATTTGGCTTTTTCAAATCCTAAAACAACTACCAATGTATTTTTATTATTGGCTTTATCATTCACATGATCGCGCATATTATTCATGTTTAGAACGGCAACACTAAAAAAACCAATGGTTGTAGCTGGAAAAAATAATTCATTAAATAAATGTCCTGTATGCAAATAAAAACTTCCTCCCACACCAACTATTCCAAAAAATAAAAACACAAATAAATCGCCCAATGCACGATAACCATAAGGTCGTTTACCAATGGTATAAAAAATAGCAGCGAGAATCGCCAAAATACCTAATCCTAAAAAGAAAAGAAAACCGTTGATATCCATTTTAGAAAAGTACAGTAATAAAATTCCAGTAATTAAAGAGAGAAAAATAAAAATACCAATTCCGTTTTTCATTTCCTTAATGGAGATTTCTCCACTTTGAGTAGAGCGAGCTGGTCCTACTCTATTTTGATTATCGGTGCCTTTTAAATGATCTCCTAAATCATTGGCTAAGTTGGAAAGTATTTGTAAAAAAATGGTGGTAAAAATAGACAAAATCATTACTAAAACCGACCATTGGTGAATGGCAACAGCGATAAAATTACCAGTCAAAATAGTGGCTAACGAGAGCGGAAGAGTCCGTAATCGCATTGCTTTAACCCAGCTTTTAAAAGTTGCCATAAGTATTGCGAATTTAGACTGAATTTCTTAAGTTTTTATCACAAGATGTATAATTCGTTAGAAAATATTGATTTCATAGACTATAAAAAAATCAGTTTTACATTACGAAAAGATGGAATGGTGAATTATCGAATGAAATCAAATGATTTGATTCTGCTGCTGATATTCTTCAAAACTATGAATCATTCAAAATTAAGTAGGAAGGTCAAAAATTCTTGAATTTATATGCATTTGAAGAAAATTCTGAAGTAGATGATGAAGCAAGAAAATGAACCAGTGATCCATCAGAAAATAGTTTCACTATTGTTGGTGTCATTGGTGATTCAATCGATGGCTCAAAAAACGAGTAGTCAATTTTTATATCATCTATCACAAACCTATAAAATGGAGCTAGCTTTTCAATACTGTTGAAGATGCTATCAAATGGCTAAACAGTTTGCGTTGGAGCCTTCGTTTTTCGTTTCCACTAACCATGATAAAAATCTAATTTCAATTTTTTTAGAAATTTATTTTTTCAGGAAGGACATTTTCTCTCTTTAAGCACTATGGAAATTTGGGAAATTTTCTAAAATCAGGTTTGCGTTTTTCTACGAAAGCATTTTTACCTTCTTTCGCTTCGTCACTTAAATAATATAATAAGGTGGCATTACCTGCCAATTCTTGAATTCCTGCTTGGCCATCAAGTTCTGCATTGAAAGCAGACTTCAACATCCGAATAGATAGCGGACTTTTTTCCTGAATTTTTTGCGCCCATTCTACAGTTGTGTCTTCTAATTTATCGAATGGAACCACTTTATTTACCAAACCCATATTCAAGGCATCTTGTGCATTGTATTGATCACATAACAACCAAATCTCGCGCGCCTTTTTTTGTCCTACCACACGAGCTAAATAAGAAGCACCAAAACCACCATCAAAACTTCCGACTTTAGGGCCTGTTTGTCCAAATATGGCATTTTCACTCGCAATAGATAAATCACAAATCACATGCAAAACATGTCCGCCTCCAATGGCAAAACCATTTACCATGGCAATTACCGCTTTTGGAATAGAACGAATTTGTTTTTGTAAATCCAAAACATTTAATCTTGGAATAGTATCTTTCCCAATATATCCTCCATGCCCTCGCACATTCTGATCTCCTCCTGAACAAAATGCTTTATCTCCTTCACCGGTCAAAATAATTACTTCAATTTCTGGATTCTCTCGAGAAATATTCATGGCATCAATCATTTCACTCACTGTTTTTGGTGTAAATGCATTGCGGTAACGCGGACGATTGATGGTGATTTTTGCAATTCCTTCGTAAAATTCAAATTTAATTTCTTCGTAATTTTTGATGGATTTCCATTTTCTGCTCATATCAATTATTTTTTAAGTAGTCGAAATATTGTTTCAAAATTAATGCATTCTTTTCGGTTGGCGTAAAAATTTCTAAGATAGTTGGTAAATTATCTACATATAATTTTTTTACTGCTTTCTCTAATGAGTTTTCATCATTGGCCGATAGATAATTTATCCCAAAAGCTTGAGCTATTCCTGCGGCCTTGCGTTGATGACGCGTTTCAAAAAGCACTTCTGTATCTTTACTATTTTCGGGTTGATCAATGATTCTAAAAATTCCTCCGCCACCGTTATTGATCACAATGACTTTAAGATTTTTTAAATAATCATTCCAAAAGGCGTTGGAATCATAGAAAAAACTAATGTCGCCACTAATCAGCGTGACACATTGGTTGGAAATTTCAGCCATACCTGCTGCTGTAGAAGTACAACCATCAATACCACTGGTTCCGCGATTAGAATAAATCACTAAATCTTTTCGTAAATCAAAAAGTTGTGCATAACGAACAGGCGAACTATTCCCTAAATGGAGAATAGAACTTTTAGGAATATTCTTAAAGAGAATTTCAAAGACTTTCAAGTCGGAAAATTCAGTGGTAGAAAGAAATTCTAAACTTCTCGTTTTTCGTTTTTCGTTCAACGTAATTCCGATATTACGGTAATCAGAATTCGAATTATTCCACGATAAAATTTCGTTGATAAAAAATTCTGGTGAAACAGAAACCGCATATTTTTTACTTCGGTAAGTATCCATTTCCAAATCCTCGCGGCCAATTTTCCAATGTTGATTGGGTTTTGATTGACGCAACCATGCTTTTATTTTTTTTGACACCACTGCTCCACCAATGGTAATTAAAAGATCTGGTTTGAAATTAACTTTTTCCTTGTCCGAAAATCCATCTATAAAGCGATCGATGCATGAAATGAATTCGAGCGAATTTAGGTTGGAAGTATTCTCCGTAAAAACAAGAATATTTTCTTTTTTTGAAAGTGCTTCTAAAGAGTGATTCAAAGAAGAATTAACATTCATTTGACCCGCTATAATCAAAACATTTTTTGATGATTCATAAATTGATTTTAATTCTACTTTTAATTTCTCCTCTATAAAATCAGCAGGAGAAGTTAGTAAATTCAATTCAGCATAATCTTCCTTCACTTCTACTAATTTATACAATGGCTCTTCGAGAGAAACATTTAAATGAACAGGACCTTTTTGTAGAATCGAAATAGTTAATGCTTCATTCAAATCACTATTTAATTTTTTAAAATCTGATTGGGAATCTCCAACCAATGAAAAACTTTTTAGAATATAATTGGAATATACATTCTCTTGACGAATGGTTTGTCCATCGCCTTGATCAATCCATTCTGCAGGGCGATCGGCGGTGATCACTAACAACGGAATATGCTGATAAAATGCTTCGGCAATGGCTGGGGCGTAATTCAAAACAGCCGTTCCAGAAGTGCAAACTAAAACCGTTGGTTGGTTAGAATAAATAGAAATACCCAGAGCGAAATAAGCAGCTACGCGTTCATCAGGAATAATTCTACAATTAAAATCGGAGTGATGATAAAATGAAAGTGATAATGGAGCATTTCGAGAACCAGGAGATAAAACCACATTTTTTATACCAGCTTTTGCTAGAAACTGAATGATTGTTTGTACCCCTTTTTTATCGCTTAGATTCATTGCGACTTCTAAATTCGTATTTTTCTGAAATTACGAGCTAATTTTTATAATTAAATTATAAAAACATGTACATCAGGCAACTGTAGAACCCGTTTTTCTTGGTATATTTGCTTCTATCAAAATATGCGCAAATTTCTTCTATTTTTCATAGCCATTATTTCAACCGGAATAGTAAATTTTGCTTATTCTCAATTTGAACATTCTCTTCTTTTTTTAAATCTAAAAAGAAATATTCCGTCGAATTTTGCAAACATAGAATGGCAATTGGGAAATAATGAAATGCATTTTTTTACGATGCAAGCAGGTTATAATTTTTCTAATTACTCGAGCGAAAAATATTGCCCCTATTTTACGAATACACTCGATTTAAATGTTGATTTCTCCTTTTCAGAATATATCAGTAAAAAAAATGGTTGGAATGCAGGGTTAGGTTACAATTACTATTTTGTGAACGTAGAAAATGAAAAAGAGTTCATTCCTTGCCTTGGAATGGATATGACTTGGTATCGAATACAAGATAATTTTACTTTAGAATATACCAACTCCGTTAACAATGATATTTCTAAAAGCACTAAAGAAAATAGTATTGATACATTTTCAGCCTCTATTCACGGTGGATTTATTTATACTGGAAAAAAAATGTTTTTCAAAGCTATTTTCGCTGCCGAATTTTATTTACCTGTGAATACCACTTTTTATCTACCATCAGATAGCTACAATCTAAAAAGTAGTAGGAAATTACCCTTTAATGGTTTTGAACCAGGAATTCAAATAGGAGTTGGAATAGCATTATTCTGATTTTAATTTGAGGTATAAATTTTATAAAAGTCGGTTATCAGCATCCTAATTATCCAAAGTGGATTTAGAAAATCTGATAATAAGACATCTTTCAGGAAACATTCAATGTAGCGTTAATATTCAAAGGCTAATGTGAAATGTGAATTTTTAGAAAAGTAGAGTTTGAATTCAATTACTAACTTATTCCATTATTCATTTTAAATTTTTCACTTCGTTCAAGAAATTGTTTTTCATTTTACATTAAAACTAATACCCTAATTTAGACCGCACCCTTTTTAGCGTTTCCTTCGCTACTTTTCTTGCTTTCTCTGCTCCTATTGCTAATTTTTGATCTAGAAATGCTTTATCACTCATGTATAAATTATATTTCTCTCGTGGAGAAGCGAATTTCGTTAAAATCAAATTCAATAATTCGGTTTTCGAATGTCCGTAACCATAACCACCTTTTAAATAATTCGCGCGCATTTCTGATTTTTGATTTTCATCAGCAAGCAAAGAAAATAATTTAAATACATTACATATATCCGGATTTTTGGGCTCTTCTAATGGAGTGGCATCCGTGACAATGCTCATGATATTTTTTTTCAATTCTTTTTCAGGAACAAAAATATTAATCGTGTTATTATACGATTTACTCATTTTTTGTCCGTCTGTTCCCGGAATTATCATCACCGATTCATCTACTTTTACTTCAGGTAAAACCAATAAATCTTCTCCGCATTTATTATTCAATGCAGAAGCCATATCACGCGTCATTTCGAGATGTTGAACCTGATCTTTACCTACGGGAACAAAATTTGCATCATATAAAAGTATATCTGCTGCCATCAACACTGGATAAATAAATAGCCCTGCATTTACATCTGATAAGCGATCTGATTTATCTTTAAACGAATGCGCATTCGCCAACATCGGATAAGGTGTGAAGCAATTCAAATACCAAGTTAATTCGGTTACTTCTGGAACATCACTCTGGCGATAAAAAGTATTTTTTTCTACATCGAAATCAAAAGCCAACCAAGTTGCGGCAACGGAATATGTATTTTCTTTTAATAAATTTCCGTCTTTGATTTGAGTGAGCGAATGTAAATCGGCGATGAAAAGAAAAGAATCATTTCCCGCTTCGTTCGACATTTTTATGGCTGGCAAGATGGCGCCAAGTATATTCCCTAAATGAGGTATTCCGGTTGATTGTATGCCTGTGAGGATGCGTGCCATGGCGCGAAGATAATCAATTTGCTAATTGACTAATTGGTTGATTGGCTAATTAAATGCAAAAAGATGAAAAATAAAGCTAGAATGAAAAAACAAATTCAAACTAATTTAAATGGAAAATTTACAAGGTGTAGATGTAACACTTCGAGTAAACACATTGCGGGAAAAATGGGGCAATGTATTAAGTAGAAAGAGGATGTTAATGATTAATCCTTTATTCGTGATAATACATTTTTAAGATTATTTTCTGTTAGATTTCCTTGTTCGGATTTATCATAAATGGTCAATAAAAAAACAGATTTCAAAGTGACTTTCACATAGCTAATCTCCATCGCCCTCCGCTTTTACCTTTGCCTTTGGATGCAATGGATAAACCAATTTTGAAACATGGATGACCAATTGAAATGCCTTGGTTTGGATTTTCTTTCAAACTTTCAACCAATGCAAAAAATTCTTTTTTGAGTGAGGGATATTTTTTTACAAATCGTTTGATATCTTTTTCAAAACGATCAATGGCGGTTACATTATAGCTCAACGAAAAGATCTTCGGTTGGGCAGCCTTTCTTTTTACCTTTTAGAATTTGATTTAGCTCATCAACCGCTTCATCAATTCCCAATTTTACTAGAGTTTTTCTGATTTTATTGACTTCGTTTTTACGTATGAAAAACCATTTAGCAACTCCAAAATGTATGCTGCATAAAAAAAGCCCTAGATGGGCTTTTTTCATTAGTTTAGTAAGAGTAAAGTAGAATTATAAATATTCTGCTCCCTCAGGACATTGTTCTTTTGCCAGCTTAATTATTTCTGAGGCATTTTTCTCTATTTCTTCTTTTAGTCCATCAATACAAACATTTATTTTTTCTTTGGCTTCAAAAATTTCCTCCATTAACGCTTCATCATTTGAATACTTTAACTCTTCTTCTTTTTGCATAATTTCATTGGCTGTTTTAGTGCAATCACAGATTTTGTCAACGACAGCTTTGGCTGAATTTTCTTCCTTTTTCTCTTCTGATTTTTGTGCGCAAGAGGTAAATAATAATATTCCAAAAACAGGAACAATAAGCTTGATTTTCATGGTTTTTTATTTGTTTATGATTATTTTTTCGTTGAAAACGCCTTTATCGTTTGCCATTTGAATGAAATAAGCGCCTGAACTTAAATTTGACAAATCGATTTTTGAAGAACTTGAAAGCAATCGCTGAGACAAAACAAGTTTACCAGCGGCATCAAAAATACTGAAATTTAATGCCCCAACATTGGCATCCAAATTTATTTGAATAAAGTCATTTGCCGGATTCGGGAAAACCGTAATAGAAGAAATCAGATTATTTTCCGGCACTCCTACAAAAGATGGAACCACAATAACAATCGTTGTATCGCAATTATTGGCATCAAGAATAGTTACCGTATAGGTTCCGCCTGAAAGCCCAGAAATATCCTCCGTTATAGCAGTAGTATTCCAATCGTAAGTGTAAGGAGAATTGGCTCCTGAAACCGTCAAGTCGATAGCGCCATCGTTGCCTGCTACTTCATCGGTAACTACAAATGAAACCGAAAAGTCATCCGGTTCGCTAATTACAACAGACAATTGAACCGAGCACAACGAATCGGTTGCGGTTACTGTATAATTACCGGCTAATAGATTGACGGCCGTTTGACCTGTTTGCTGGTTTACATCATCCCATTCGATTGTAAAACTTCCTAAATTTTGCGATACCAACACAGAGGCAGAACCATTATTCAGACCAAAACAAGAAGCGTCGATTATTTGGTCTTGCGTGAGTGAAATCTGAGAAATATTAGCTTCAACAAAAGCAGAGTCGAGGCATCCTTGGTTGCTCTGATAATAGTAGGTCAAATTTTGAGTGCCCGGTCCGGCAATAGCAGAAAACAAAGTATCATTTAATACCCCATTACCGGCATAAAAACCACCGGCAGGTGTTGCGCCTGAAAGTGCAACGTCAGCAACACCACAAATATTTAAAGGGGCCGAATTCCAGAGAACGTCTTCGGGAACAAAAACTTCAATTTGATCAGTAACGGTGCAGCCATATACATCCGTTGCGGTAAAATTTATTACTGCCTGCTGATCGATTATGAATGACGCTGAGTCGACCGAAACAGTTGTATTTTGAAGCGTAGTTTGCCAATTGAATGTAGCGAATGTATTAGGCTCTTTAAACACCAAATTCCAGGCAGTAATAGATCCGATATCCGTAGCTGCTAAATCAGCGATTTTTAAAAACCACGTACCATTTGCACTCCCTGTAAGTGATTGAATAGAGTTCTCAGGAAGATAGCTACCGCTAAACGGTGCAGATGCATTTATAATAGAAGTTGAAGCCGACATTGTAAAAAAAGTATTGGTATAGGAAGTACCTGCACCGCCATTTAAATCGCTTAATAAAATGGAAGAACCATCTGGAGCAAAAAGTTCAAGACGCAAATCGCCTACATATTGATGCGACAAGTTGGTAATTTCTATACCCACAAGTTGACTCGCATAGCCACCCACCGCTGAAACAACGAGAGGAATAGATACACCAGCAGAACTACCATCTGGAATAGCAACCGGCAACCCGCTATAATTGATAGGTGGTAAATTATTTAAACCAGTACCATTAGCAACAGCATTAGAGAGAGCAACAATTTCGGTATTCAAACAAAATGTATCTGAAACAGTACTTAGCGAAACAGTAGGATTTTGAGAAAGGAGAATTTCATTTATTGTATCATTTTGCGTTTGAACATCGCCACCGCTTAAACTAAAATAGGCTTTCATGAAATATTGACCCGGGGTTGTAAAACTGAAAGGAGTCGTAAATGGAATATCCAATGAATCACCAGGAGCTAAAGTACCTGTTGAAATATTTTGAGAGGAAGTTTGTTGAAATGCTCCCTCAGTTTCGAATGTAAGATCGAGAGATGTTTGCGTGAAATCAATCGGTGCATACCCGGCATTTAAAATTCGAATCTGCGGAAAAACTTCATTGGGGAAGCAATTAGAAGGAGTAGGGTTTAAAATTTTAGACACCAACAAGTCTTTATCATTGGAGTTAAAAAGCATAATATTATCCAGATGTAAATCATAGTTCCCATCGACAGATGTACCATTATAGGCACGTAATCCCAGAATAACATCCTGCCCTAAAAAAGATGGAAGAGGGAGAACTACACTTTGAAGATTTTCATTCCAACCGTTTGAAATATCATACGACTGAAATACGGAATAAGTAATTCCACAATCCGTTGATATCATCACATCCAATTTATCATCTGCGCCCATTGTACCAGTAGAAAAAGTAGAAGGAGAACATACCGCCACATCAAACTTCAATAATGTATTGAATGCAACTTGAATTTTCTTTCCTAAAATCCAATTGTAAGTACCCGAACCGTTTTGATTCAATTTTGCGGTTACGTTGGATGGATTTCCTAATCCAGAAGAAGAAACCCAAGAAGAATTTACTACTGCAGGAGAAACGCCTGTTGCCTCACGCCAATCAGGAAAAAGTGTAGTGAGATTAGTGCCATTATAAGCATTGAAATCAACAGAAGACGGAAGTGTGAGCGGAATATCATTGGTAATTACCACGGGAGCCGAGAGTGAATCATTGGCGTGATTTTGATCTTGCGGAAAAGCTAGTTTACACCTGAAATTATAATTTCCATAAGCGGTCATATCAACACTACCTGCATCATAGATCAAGGTTTGCAGAGATCCGAGTGGACCACCTACCAAAGCATTGTCATTGATTTGGGTTAACAATTGCGTTGTTGTAGCTCCAGAAATATCGATCTGGATAAATACCGGGAAGGTAGAAAAATCATGTGCCTGCCCCGCTAAATTTTTTATCCGCACTTTTACGTTCTCACTTGAAGTAAAGCAACCCGCATTATTTACCGGTTCTAGCATAACTTGCATTTCTAAATCAAAGTTCACTAATGAAAACTCATCAGCACCAATATCAGGAGTGGTTGAACGTAGTGTAAAATCAATATCGTCGGTAATCCAAGTAATACCCGTCATTGAACCTACGTTGTCGAGGTCGGCAGAAAAAACATGTAAATTGGTTGAGCTCACAAACTGCGGAATAACGGACAGCGAATTGGCATCTTGAGAGGTGGCAACTTGCCAATTAGCTATTGTAGCACGATTAACAGTTGCAGAATTACCAATAAAACCATTAGAGGCGTTCGGACAATAAAAATCATTGCGATTAGAAAGAGATCCAACACCTGCAATTGAATTAGATGGAACGTTTATGCAATAATGCAACGGATTACCCGACTGATTGGGAGTGATATTTGACAGAATATTATTTCTGATTTTTACAGAAGGACCTGCCTGAATCACCTCTAAACAGGAGTTAGAAACATTAGGCGAATTGGTGCCATCAATTTGAACAGAGTTAAAATCTACATTAAACACGGTAGCATTTGTAACCACACCGCTTGGCTGTATACTAATTCCCTTCACGTAAATTGTACTTAAAGTTGTAGTAGAATAAGCATGCGAAATATCGTACACAAAATTGTTATAAATATTGGCCGTACCCCCTTCACCCAAAATCGCTCTGATACCACATGCTGCAGTCGTTGAAGCAGCGCCTGTATTGCGAACACCTGAAACAATATTATGCGAAACGGTGTTTGTACCTAATCCATTTTGAAGGCAAATTCCATCCACCGCAGCAGCAACCGTAACCCCATTTACACGATTACCTTTAATGGTAATATTTAATGGATTGAGCGCATGAATACCGAAACAAGAGGTTGCAAGAGTTGAATTGCCAATTGTATTTAATGAACTTCCAAGTGTACAATTTTGAATGGTGTTTCCACTATTTCTTATTGTTGAATTAGAGTTATCGCGAATTCCAACATACGCTCTATTAATGGAGATATTATCTAAATTATTTAAGCTATTGGCCCCTGCTGCTGCTGATGGCACAGTAGATGCGTGAATATAAACACCAATAGAGGAGGTAAAATTATTACTCAACGTAACTGTACAATTTTTAATGGTGCAATTTGTCGCTCCATTGGTAGCTGAAGCATTTACCAGATAGTACCCATATTCTATATTTGCTTGGGTAGTAGCTGGAGCTATATCAGAAAGGATATCAATTCCATTAAAAAAGATAAAATCTCCACCAGTAATTTTTATGGCTGCATCGGTTGTTGTGGTACCTGGATTAGGTATAAAAACAGGATTATTTCCAACACCTGATTTGACAAACAAAATAGAGTCAACTGCATTTCCAGTTGCGGTAATGTTGATTATTGGTTCATTGAAAACAGTCCCAGCAGGAACCTGAAATTTCACCTTACCTGAAATACCATAAGTATTCAAATAACTAACAGCCTCTGAAAATGTATTGAAATTAGAACCGGATGCCGGAATTGAAGGTGATGTAGGCAAAGACGTATTGATAGTATAATTACCATTAAGAGAACCACCTGTTGATGAAGTTAAAGCAATATTATCAACACTTACAGGAATAGAAGGCGTACCTGTTAGATCATTCTGCCAGGTAAAAATCAACCTGAAAGTAGTTCCTGCAAGCGATGGACTTAAATATACATTTACAGTAGTATAACTACCCACATTTGCAGGATCTGTATAAATAAGCGCAGCCCCTGCTAAAGCTGAAGAACTAGAAGCCGGATCGTTTACCAAAGGGGTTACAGAGGTAGGAGCTGTATAAACTAAGAGACGGTCGAAAGAAGGTTCGCCAACAGATTTTAATTTAAAAGTAAGATTGATAAAAGTTTCCGAGGCCGGTATAGTAATATCACGGTAAAAGTGAGAGGTTTGACTCGCATTATTAGTATAACTATAGCTACTTCCATTATTACTGATATAAGCAGAATTACTTCCGGCAAAAGGTATCGCCCCTGTTCCCACTATCCATTGGTTTGTGGTGGAGTTTACAACTGTCCACCCGTTACCTGCAAGACCACCTGCATTTTCTAAACCACCATCGAATGAAGGAATATGACTTGTTTGAGAAAATAAAGAAGTTTCCAAAATAAAACAAAACGTTAATAAGATAAAACCCTTCATAAATTAAGTTTATTTAATTATTAGCATTTGTGTGATAGAACGTCCTTCTAAATCGGAAGCATTTACATAGTATATACCCGGAGCAAGCAATTCTAAATCCATCTGATCACGTTCTTTGAGCTTACCTTCGTAAACGAGTTGCCCAATAGAATTTCTAATCATCACGTTGTAGTACTCACTTTGTCCTTTATAGATTCTGAATTGAATAATTCCATGACCCGGGTTAGGATACATAATGAAGTTTATTTTCTCTTCATTTTCATCAACCCAATTATCATTTGAATTATCACTATTGGTGATTACCGTTTCACCAACGGTTAATTCATTCTCATTTTCGTGCTCTTGATCAGGTGCGTCAGTGGATAAGCTCGGGCACAAGCTCAAGGCTTTGTACTTCATAGGGCTCGATCCGCAATAATTTACACGCTGTACAGACATATCACCACCGGCGAACGACGACGTAACATATATTTCAACAATATTAGCTGTATTACTATTCGTAATATTTATTCCAGTTGGGAAATCCCAAATGAGGTAATTGAGACCTGTTGTATCGGCAATAGTATACTGTGCAACATCACCAGGACACAAAGTAGAAGGACCAATGATATTTGTTGCCGTTGCTGCCTGAACACCAACCGAAGTTTGCGCAGTTGGAGCTGTTCCACAATTACTGCTAGGTGTAACACTGATGGTGCCAGTTGTATAGTTCGATGCAAAATTAATTATTACACTACTTGTTCCTTGGCCAGAAGTAATAGTTGCATTGCTTGAAATAGCCCAGGTAAAGTTGGTAGCACCCACACCACCATTAATTGTAAATGTGGATGGTTGCCCAGGCGTAATACAAGCAGGCCCCACAATGGTTACGATTTGTGGTATGCTAGACACGTTCAAAGATCTATTAGCATTAGGTCCGCAATTAAATACAACAGATACACTCACACTTCCTGTCGTAAATCCGGTTGGGAAAGAAATTTGGACCGTGTTACTACCATTATTCAAAATCGTAGAGCCACTTGGTGCTGTCCAGTTATAAGCACTCGCCCCAGTAGCCGAAGGGATACTGTAGGTAGCGAAAGTTCCATTGATATAAGAACAAACTGCTGTAGGACCTGAAATGTTTCCTGCTGTTGCAGATTGAGAACTGATTACATTCAATGTTTTAGGTATACTTAAACCACAACCATCGCTCAATGAAACAGCTACATTTCCACCGGTAAAATTGCTTGTAAATTGAATATTTACTGAAGCAGTTCCTTGACCGGATGTAATTGTTGCTCCAGTAGGCACAGTCCAGTTATAATTAGTAATACCCAAAACAACAGGTGTTGAATAATTCACAGGCGCGCCTCCAATGTAGGCACAAGCATTGGTTGGTCCGAAAATAACAGTCGCCGGATTTACAGTGGTTGTTGCAATGTTCAAAGAGACCATTGGAGAGCTACCGCATTCATTTGCCGACATAACAGTGATATTTCCAGATACAAATCCTGAGAACTGAGCAGTAATTGAGTTACCTAAAGGATTTCCAACTATAGATGCGCCTGAAGGAACTCCCCATATATAATAGTCCGCGCGATCACATACGTTCGTAGAGTAAACTTGTTGTTGGTTGTTACAAACGTTACTGCTGCCTGTAATACTTGTAGGTGTAACTGGAACTGCATTAACAAAGAAATCAATAACATCACTAGTTCCACAAGAATTTTCGGCATACACTTCCACCAATCCACCTGTAAAGCTTTGGCTAAACTTAATAACAGCCTGTGGAGTTCCTTGACCTTGCATAACCACAGCGCCAAAAGGAGCAGTCCACACAACATTAGAATTTGGCGAAGTTGTAATAGCAAAAGTTTCTGTTAGATTAACATAACCACAACCTGATGTGGAGGTCCATACAGGAGTGACAGGTTCTAGACCAACATAAACAGATTCAGGAGCAGTAGTGCCGCAAGCACCTTGTCCAGTTACAGTTATATATCCTCCGGTAAATGAATAGTCAATATCTACAAAAATCTTGTTTGAATTTTGACCACTATAAATTACCATACCGTTCGGAACTGTCCAGTTGTAGGAAGTAATTCCAGGCGAAAGATCAACCTTATATTTTACATAAACACCTGAACCTACCGAATCACATACTGTCGTTTTACCCTGTATACCACTAGCTAAAACGTTTACTCCTCCTGAAACTAGAACTGAAGCTGTTTGAGAACATCCGTTTGCATCGGTTACTGTGTAGTTGAAAGTACCCGTATTACCAACTGTGAATGTTCCTGTTCCGTTATAAGGTGAAACTCCTCCCTGAGCAGAAACAACTACCTGTGCACTGTTGGTAATACAATTAAAGCCGTTTGATGTAGCTGATGCATTCAATGCAGAAGCAGGTTGAGTAACTGTGAATGTGGATGTAGCTAAACAACCAGTAGCACAAGATACATCTACAGAATAATTACCTGCTGTAAGGTTAGATACATTTTGCGTTGTTTGACCATTGCTCCAAGAGAAGCTGTATGGATTTGAACCTCCGGTTACCGATAAGTTAATAGAGCCTGAAGCTGATCCATTACATCCTACATTTACAACGGCGCCAGAAACAACCAGAGCAGGGCTTATCGTAATTGTTCCGCTCGCAATGTTATTACCACAACCTCCTACCAAAGTTACCGTGTAATTGAATGTTCCAGAAACGCTAGACATGCCGCTTATGGTTACAATATTGTTACTCCAAGACCCTGATACGCCAGATGGCAAACCACTAAATGTTGCGCCTGTTGCACCTATCGTTGTATAGGTGATAGTTGCAATCGCATTTGAAATACAAATACTTTGGCTGTCTGATCCAATGGCTGAAGTTAATGCAATTGTTGCGTTCGGATTAACTGTGATCGTGATACCTGTAGAGGTAGCTGGCGATCCTGTTAAACATGGGCTGGCGTTCGAAGTAAGTTGTACCGTTACTACATCGTTATTGTTTAGTGTAGTTGTTGTATAAGTCGATGATGTTTGTCCACTAACTGCTGAACCGTTTACTGACCACTGGTATTGTGGTGCCGCGCCTCCGTTAGTCGGAGTTGCTGTAAACGTTACGCTGGTGCCTGCACAGATCGTGTTGGCAGATGCTGCTACGGATACGCTTGCCGGTAAGTTCGGATTAACTGTGATGGTTACTCCAGTTGATGTAGCTGGAGATCCTGTTAAACATGGGCTAGCGTTCGAAGTAAGTTGTACCGTTACGACATCGTTATTGTTTAGTGTAGTTGTTGTATAAGTCGATGATGTTTGTCCACTAACTGCTGAACCGTTTACTGACCACTGATATTGTGGTGCCGCGCCTCCGTTAGTCGGAGTTGCGGTAAACGTTACGCTGGTACCTGCACAGATCGTGGTGGCAGATGCTGCTACCGATACGCTGGCCGGTAAGTTTGGATTTACTGTGATCGTGATACCTGTCGAAGTAGCTGGAGATCCTGTTAAACATGGGCTGGCGTTCGAAGTAAGTTGTACCGTTACTACATCGTTATTGTTTAGTGTAGTTGTTGTATAAGTCGATGATGTTTGTCCACTAACTGCTGAACCGTTTAATGACCACTGGTATTGTGGTGCCGCGCCTCCGTTAGTCGGAGTTGCGGTAAACGTTACGCTGGTGCCTGCACAGATTGTGGTGGCAGATGCTGCTACCGATACGCTGGCCGGTAAGTTCGGATTAACCACAAACGCACCTGAGACGTTACTTGTTACTAGTCCGCAAGTTCCTGTTACGGTTACATAGTAGTATGTTGTACCTGCTGTTGCTGAAGACGGAGTATAACTAGATCCTGTGGCTCCACCTATAGCTGTACCTCCTGTTGTACTTGATGTGGTATTACTGTACCACTGATAGCTTAGGCCTGTACCAGCTGCGATAACACTTATCGATGTGAAGTTAGTATTAATACAAACCGTTTGTGCGGATGTACTCTGAGACGATATCGATGTACTTGGGTTGACAGTAATGCTAGCCTGTGCGCTTTGCGTACCGCCACAACCACCTGTAATCGTATAAACAATATTTGCTGTGCCTGATCCCACTGATGTTACTAATCCACTTGCATCAACTGTAGCTACTGAATTATCAGAGCTA
>CAMBFX010000035.1 GCA_945865695.1 Chryseobacterium gleum
GAAATGATTCGTCAGAAATATCCAAAAGATAGTTTAGATATTATTGTTTTTGGAAATGACGCATGGCCGATTAAAGTAAAAGATTTACCTTATTTGAAGGTAGGGCCTTATCATACCAATACGGTTGCTGGATTAGAACTAGCATCTTCTATTCTTCGAAAAAAGAAAGCAACGAACAAACAAATTTTCATGATTACCGATGGAAAACCTTCTTGTTTAAAAGAGAAGGGTGAGTATTATATGAACAGTAATGGCTTAGATCGATACATCGTCAATAAATGTTTAACCTTAGCTGCTTCTTGTAAAAGAAGTAAGATTGAAATTACCACTTTCATGGTGGCTAATGATCGTTATTTACAAAATTTCATTGATGAATTTACAGAAGCCAACCAAGGCAAAGCGTATTTCACTGGATTAAAAGGATTAGGTGAAATGATTTTTAGAGATTATACTAACAAAAAAAGAAAAAAGATTTAATATGGCTATTCCAACGATACAAACATTAGGCGAACTTAAAAAAACGGATTACCGTTCTATTTCTATCAAAGATGAATTAAGAGAAAATTTAATTCGAAAGATTAAAAACCATGAACCCATTTTTGAAGGAATATTTGGTTACGAAGAAACCGTTATTCCCGAAATACAAAGAGCAATTTTAAGCAAACATAATATTTTGTTTTTAGGATTACGTGGACAAGCAAAAACCAAGATGGCTCGTCAATTGGTTTATCTTTTGGATGAATATATACCAATGGTAAGTGGAAGTCCGTTGAATGATGATCCATTGCATCCGATTTCAACTTTTGCTAAAAATTTAATTAAAGAAAAAGGCGATCAAACTCCCATCAGTTGGATTCATCGACTAGATCGCTTTGCGGAGAAATTAGCCACTCCAGATGTTAGTGTAGCTGATTTAATTGGAGATTTAGATCCTATTAAAGCGGCCAATATGAAATTATCTTTTGCCGATGAACAAGTGATTCATTATGGATTAATCCCAAGAAGCAATCGATTTATTTTTGTGATTAATGAATTACCCGATTTACAAGCAAGATTACAAGTAGCTTTATTTAATATTTTACAAGAAGGTGATGTTCAAATTCGTGGATTTAATCTTAGAATTCCGCTTGATTTGCATTTTGTGTTTACGGCCAATCCCGAAGATTATACCAATAGAGGAAGCATCGTTACGCCTTTGAAAGATCGTATTGGTTCACAAATTTTAACGCATTATCCAAAATCAATTGATCATTCGAAATTAATTACGCAAGATCAAGCGAAATTAAATAAGGAACAAGCTTCTATAGATGTGCCAGAAATTTTAAAAAATTTAGTAGAGCAAATTGCCATTGAAGCAAGAACGAGTGAATTTGTAGATCCCAAAAGTGGCGTGAGTGCTCGTTTAACTATTAGCGCTTACGAAAGTTTAGTGAGTGCTGCCGAATTGCGTTTTTTAAAAAATGATCAAAAATATTCTTTCACTCGAATTCACGATTTATATTCGGCCATTCCAGCAATCAATGGTAAAATTGAATTAGTTTACGAAGGAGAACAAGAAGGACCTGCTATCATTGCTCAAAATTTAATTGGAACGGCTATAAGAAATACGTTTGCCCAAATTTTTCCAGATCCATCTAAGTTGAAACGTAAAAAAGATACTTCTGAATATGCAACCATTATTAATTGGTTTTCACAAAGCAATATGTTGGATTTATTAGATAGTGAAAACGATACAGAATATGCTAAAGCTTTAAGTGGTATTACTGGATTAGAAGAATTAATCACTAAATATCATCCCTTAGCCAAAGGAAACGAAAAATTGGTTTTAATGGAATTTGTGTTGCATGGTTTAGCCGAACATTCGTTGCTGAATAAATCAAAAGTAGAAGAAGGGATTAGCTTTAAAGATTTATTTAATTCTATTTTAAAACAAGATATGGATTTTGATAGGGGAGTGAATTGAAAAGTAAATAAAACTTTGAAAATTATTTTTCAATAAAATTGATTTCAATTATTTGAGGTGCTCCAACTATTTATAAATGTAAATTATCTCCAAAATATTTCTCGATGTATCCTTCCAGCTTTCCAGCGCAATAATAGGGTAGATTGAGCAATGTAAATTCTTTGCCCGCAATGGTTTTAGCTTTGGATAATTGAAGTTTATTGGCATTTAATCGTATTCCAAAATTTATTGGTGAACCATCAATAAATGAATGTAGAGAACGTAACTTCCCCTCGGCACCTGCTTTCACTTCAACAGGAATTAATTGACCATTGTATGGCAAAACATAATCCACTTCTGCCATGGAGGTTTTTTTATCGCGCACCCAAAAATGCAATCGAGAAAGGGGTAAATGGGTTTGCGCCAATATTTCTTGTCCTGTGATATGTTCTAAAATTAAACCTCTGAATTCATTTTGCAAATTCTTTATCCCAATAAGATGCCTTTGTATTCCTGTAAAATAATTAAGCATTCCCGTATCGAGAATTTGCAAGCGTGGTGATTTACGTAAATCAGGTTGCGCAGGTAATTGTGTTTGTGTGGCTGGATAAATTAATCGCGTTAAATATGTTTTTTCTATTATGCGTAACGCTTCACCCATTTCTCTCGATCCATAATTAGATTTTCCAAATTGTTCAAACTTTATTCGCTTTCCTGCTTCATTAAAAATAGCGAGCATAGCATGACGAATTTGTTTTAATTGAGCATCAGAACTTGCATATTTTTCCACATCATCTACATAGGCTTGTATTAAAGATTCGTAAATATTAGGAAGCGAAGTAATATTTTTATTTTCCACATAATGCGCCACCACTTCTGGCATTCCACCAATGAGTGTATATTGATGAAATAAATTGAGAAGTTTTTGATGTCCGTATTCGGGTATCGGTATTTTTTGAAACAATTCGTAGGCTTGTAATTCACCTGTGGCTAATAGAAATTCATCAAATGAAACGGGATGTAAAACCATAAACTCAACTCTTCCCACTGGAAAACTTTTTTCCTTGGCATAAGCCATATCTAATAATGATCCTGCTGCGATAACGTGTAATTCTTTTGCATCTTCATATAAATAACGAAGTAACGCAATGGCTTCCGGACATTCTTGAATCTCATCAATGAAAAGTAGATTTTTAGAATTTCTATTCCATGATTTTTGTTGATGAAGAAATAATTGTTGAACTAAATTTTCGGTGGTAGAATATTCTTTAAAGTAAGTTTGAAGTTCTTGCCGTTCTAAATTGAGATAAACAAAATCATCAAATTGAGCTGAAAATTGATGTATAACCGATGTTTTTCCTACTTGCCTAGCCCCTCGCAATATTAAAGGCTTACGACCTTCTTTTAACGACCACTTATTCAGTTCTTTAATTATGTTTCTTGTAAACATTGTAACAAAGTTAGGGTATTTTTACCATTTTCATGTAACAAAGTTAGGGTATTTTTACCAGTTTTATGTAACAAAGTTAGGGTATTTTGGTAAAAAAATGGGAATTTAGGTTACAAGAAAATAGGTTTATCTTCTCTTTCCTTTTGGTTTATTCTTACCACTTTGACCTATGTTGGAGTCTGTTTTAGAATTGCGATTATCCTTCTTATGCATCGCTGTATCTTCCTTAAATTTCACTCTTTCTTTTCTTTTTTCCGCTAACCACTTTGGTAAATTAGAATCACCTTTTGGCTTTTCTTCAAGCAATCTCTCAATTAAATCCGGACGCTTGATGGTTTTTAATTTCTCACGTACCCAATCTCTATTTTCTTGCTGATACCAAAAGAAAAAACGATTCTGTTCGCGTTTTTCTGCTTCTGTTTTTGGAGTATAAACTTTCTGTAAAGTATAGGGATGATATCCCGAATAATAAATTTCAGTAGCAACCGTCATGGGAGTAGGAGTGAAGTCTTGCACTTGCTCCAATTGGAATCCCATTTCTTTTGTTTCTGCTGCGAGAATGGCCATATCTTCGGGCGTCGTTCCTGGATGCGAAGAAATAAAATAAGGCACCAATTTTTGTTTTAAATCAAATTTACGATCTATTTCATCAAACTTCTTTTTGAATTCTTTAAAATGCTTAAAAGATGGCTTGCGCATTATTTTCAACGTTTCATCGGCTGTATGCTCAGGAGCCACTTTTAATCTTCCCGAAACATGTCTCTTCAAAAGCTGTTCCATGTATTTATCAATACTCTCATCCGCATTTTTATTATAAGATTTCGTCAATAAATCATAACGAATTCCACTTCCTACAAATGCTTTTTTCACTTTCGGATTAGCATCCACTTTCTTATATAAATCGGTCATCGGTTGGTGATTTGTATCGAGATTACTACAAACCACTGGATGAATACAAGAAGGACTTACACAACGATCACAAATTTCTTGAACTTTTCCTTTCAACTTGTACATATTGGCAGACGGTCCGCCCAAATCAGAAATATACCCTTTGAAATCGGGCATATTTACCACTTTATCCACTTCTTTTAAAATCGATTCTTCCGAGCGAGAAGCAATGAATTTTCCTTGGTGTGCAGAGATCGTACAAAAACTACATCCACCAAAACATCCACGATGCATATTGATCGAAAACTTAATCATTTCATAAGCGGGAATAGGTCCACGCTTCTTATATTTTGGATGAGGATATCGAGTATAAGGTAAATCAAAAGAGTTATCCATTTCCTTTTCGGTCATGGTTTGGAAGGGTGGATTAATCATTAGGTATTTTCCATTCACTTCCTGAATAATTCTTTTCGCTTGTAATTTATTGGATTCTTGCTCTACATGTTTAAAATTACTCGCATATAATTTTTTATCCTTTAAACAAACATCATGCGAATGTAATTGGATATCCTGCCATGATTTATTTTTCGGAATTCCATCTTCCATCGCTCGTTGATAGGCGGTTTGTTGAACCATCGTCAACTGATGAAAAGGAACCCCTTTTTTTAATAATTGAATGACTTCTCTCAATGGTTGTTCGCCCATACCATAAACCAATAAATCGGCACCGCTCATTTCTAAAATATTGGGAAATAATTTATCAGCCCAATAATCATAATGCGTCACACGTCTTAAAGAAGCTTCAATTCCTCCAATCAAAACAGGTGTTTCTGGATATAAATCTTTTAAAATTTTAGTATACACATTTACTGCATAATCAGGGCGATATCCCGATTCTCCACCTGGCGTATAAGCATCGTCTCTTCTTCTTTTTCGAGCAGCTGTATAATGATTCACCATTGAATCCATACAACCTGAAGTAACACCAAAAAATAATTTAGGCTGACCGAATTTTTTGAAATCACGCAAATCATCTTTCCAATTGGGTTGTGCTACAATGGCAATGCGCAATCCTTCACTTTCAATGATACGGCCAATTACAGCTGTTCCAAATGCAGGATGATCTACATAGGCATCACCTGAAATTAAAACCACATCCAATTCATCCCAACCTCTTTGTTCGGCTTCTTTGACGGTTGTAGGCAACCATGCTGTTATAGGAAGTTCTTCACTCATTGAGGCAAAGGTAAGGCTAATTTAGAATGGTTTCAAACAACAAAATGGATTTATCCATATTCAATTGCTCATTAAATTTTAATCTTTTGCTAATTTAATCACCGGCAAAGACATTTCTTTTATTTTACTATTCAATTCAACTACTTCAGCATTAAGAATCGCTTTCCATTGATTTATTTCAATATCAGCCAAAACACTTAATTCTACAAACGCTTCTTTTACTTGTTCGGCTGGTGCATTATTTCCACTAGAAGCATAATTATATAAAGCAGAAATTCGATCGTTCAATCGCATCGGATAATTTAAAATATCTTGACTGCTTTTTAATTTAGTTTGATATAGCACTTCTTCAATCTTTGTTATTTTCTTTTGAATGGTATCGGCTAAAGATTTTATTTCTTTGGGATAATCTTTCCCTTGGCGTTTAGCAAAATCATTGATTTGGTTTCGTATTTCACGTATTTCTTTAATAGTGGTTTGAACTTCCATAAACTTGTCTCTTACTTGAATTAAAAAATCAAATTGCGCTTCATAATCCGTTTGGCTACATTTATAAACTGGATTGGCTTTTAATTCAAATTCTTTTGAAGTACTATCTTTTCCTATTTTTAATTCGATGAAATATTTTCCAGGTGCAGCCCTTGGTCCACCTGCTGTACCATTCCATAAAATCATATCGTCAGCTTTATCAGCAGCAGAGTAGTAGGCATCCCAAATAAATTGATTCATTCCAACATTAGCTTCTAGTTTTTCTATTTTTCCAGAAATTTTATTGGAATACGTTTTAATCATTTTTCGGTTTTTATCTAAAATTTTAATCACCACTTTAGAACTATCGTTCATGTTTTTCAAATAATAGTTAATTACCGCTCCATTGGCTGGATTCATTCCTGCATTGCCAGTATACTTGTTTTTATATCCATCATATAAAAAAGTAGGATTAATATCTGCAATGAAAATTTCCTTCGAAATAATATTCTCATCATACTGTTGAATCATGGATAAATCATCCAAAACCCAGAATGATCTTCCTTGTGTGGCAACAATTAAATCATTTTCTTTTAGTGCTAAATCGGTAATTGGAACAATGGGCAAATTTAATTGCAAGGGTTTCCATTTTAAACCATCATCATAACTCACATACATTCCATATTCTGTTCCGCAATACAATAAACCTTTTCTTTTTTTGTCGGCACGCAAACATCTTGTAAAATGATTCGTTGGTATTCCTGTGGTAATTAAACTCCAAGTCTTACCGTAATCTTCTGTTTTAAAAATATAAGGGGTGAAATCATCCGATTTGTATTTCGTTCCCACAAAATAAGCTTTTCCCTTTTGAAAAGGATCTGTTTCTACGCAATTCCACATCATCCATTTTCCTGCTTTTGGTGGAGTTACGTTCTCCCAGTTTTTTCCTCCATCCTTACTCACATGAATTAAACCATCATCACTTCCTACCCATAAAACATCTTTTTCTAAAGCACATTCCGCAGCAGTAAAAATGGTGCAATAAAATTCTACTGTAGTATTATCTTTTGTGATTGGACCTCCGCTGCTTTTTTGCTTCGATTTATCATTGGTAGTTAAATCTCCACCTAAGGCAGTCCAGGAAGCTCCTTCATCTTCCGAAGAGAATAAAATATTTCCTGCCGCGTATAATTTTTTTGGATTATGTGGTGAAAAGAAAATAGGAAAATTCCATTGGAAACGATATTTCTGAATATCTGCTCCAGTACCAATGGGATTATCTGGCCATACACTGATAGATCTATTTTCTCCAGTTTTATGATCTAATCGTGAAAGATATCCTGCATAATTTCCTCCATAAACAATATCTGGATTGGTTGGATCTGCTACCACATATCCACTTTCAAAACCTGCAGTGGACGTCCAATCTCCTCTAGAAATTTCTCCACCTTGTGTTCTCGACATAATTCGAACGGTACTATTATCTTGTTGAGCGCCCAAGATTCTATAGGGAGAGTGATTATCTGTGCTCACTCTATAAAATTGAGAGGTCGCTTGATTTTGATAAGTGCTCCAATTATTTCCACCGTCAAAAGAAATTTGAGCTCCGCCATCATCTGCAATAATCATTCTATTTCCATCTTGTGGGTCGAGCCATAAATCATGATGATCGCCATGTGGTGTATTTATGGCTTTAAATGTTTTTCCTCCATCTGTGCTTTTCAAAAAATCTACATTTAAAACATAAACTATATTTTCATTTTTTGGATCTACAAATACTTTTGAATAATACCATGCTCTTTGTCGGATATCATTGATATTATTTTGCATCGTCCAAGTTTCACCAGCATCGTTACTTACATACAATCCACCATTTTCATTCTCAATAATAGCATAAACTTTTTCGGGATTGGATGGAGCAATGGTTACCCCAATAATTCCAATTACCGATTTTGAAGGAAAACCTTTTTTATCATTTAACTTTTTCCAAGTATCACCACCATCCATACTTTTCCAAAGCGCACTTCCTTTTCCTCCGCTTTCCATGCTATAGGGAGTACGAATAACAGTCCATGTGCTTGCATATAAAACATCGGGATTGCCTGGCTCTAGAATTAAATCAACCGCTCCACTTTGTTCATCACTAAACAATACTTTCTTCCATGTTTTTCCTCCATCAATGGTTTTAAAAACGCCTCTTTCTAAATTAGGCCCAAATAAATGTCCGATGGCAGCTACCCAAACAATATCAGGATTTTTAGGGTGAATAATTATTTTTACAATGTGTCGTGTATCTTTTAAACCTAAATTTTTCCAGGTTCTTCCTCCATCGGTTGTTTTCCAAATTCCAAATCCTTCCGAAACATTTCCTCGTAATGAATTTTCGCCTTCACCCACATAAATAATATCAGGGTCAGTGGGAGCAACAGAAATGGATCCAATAGAACCACCAAAATATTTATCTGAAATATTTTTCCAATTACTTCCGCCATCTTTCGTTTTCCAAACTCCACCGCCTGTGGCACCCATATAAAAAAGATTTTTCTCTTTCAAATCTCCGCAAACAGCAGCACTTCGACCTCCTCTAAAAGGGCCAATTAAACGATACTTCACGTTTTTAAAAAGAATACTATCAGATGTATTTTGAACGTTTTTCTTCTGAGAAAAGCCATTCATCGTAACAGTTAAAATGAAAAGAAAAAGAATACTTTTTTTCATAATGGTTGGGTAAGAATTTAACAAAGCGAATGTAGTGAATAAATGAGTGAAATTAATTTTTATTATTCCATTGTTATTTTATATTAACGACTTATTTTTTAGTAAAATAGTACAGTTTTTTAAACAAATGTAAAAGTCCTAATCATCTTTTCGTATAATTATTCGTATTTTTAATTCATGCAAAAAATAGCTCTACAAAAATCTACATTAGAATTTCTTAAATCGCTTTCTAAGAACAATAATCGGGAGTGGTTTAATGAACGTAAATCAAATTATTTGAAAGCTCACGAAAATATGTGTGAATTTGTGGATGCATTAATTCATGAAATGAATAAGCATGATGAATTAGAAAATACAACCGGAAGGAAAAGTCTTTATAGAATTTATAGTGATGTACGTTTTAGTAAAGATAAATCACCCTATAAAGCAAGATTTGCATTTGGGTTTCAGCGCGCCACCAAATATCGCAGAGGCGGATATTATGTAAATATAAATCCAGGAAATTCATTTATAGCTTGTGGTTTCTTTAATCCTAATCCAGAAGATTTAAAAAGAATTAGAGAGGATATCGATTTGAATTTTAAAGATTGGAAAAAACTCCTTTCCTCCAAATCTATTAAAACAAATTTTGGAGAAATGATTGGCGAAACAGTGGTATCTTCGCCTCGAGGTTATGAAAAAAATCATCCGGCTATAGAATTGTTGAAACATAAGCAATTTATATTTAGAATTGATTTTACCGATAAGGAAGTGCTTGCTGAAAATTTTTCTAAAAATATCAACGCAAACTTTAAAGCTATTCGTCCGTTTTTAGATTATATGAGTGAAGTATTGACAACGGATTTGAATGGAGTTTCATTATTCGAGAAATAATTTATATATTTAACTAACAAATGAAATCCATCACATTAAATTGAAACGGATTGCTATACTTTTATACAATGCAGACAAAAAATACGCATTTTCCATTAAAAATGACAATCTCCATTTCAATGGGAATGAGTTTCTTTTTGATCTTTTTTCTGAATTCATGCACGAAAGAAGTTTATACCCCAAATTTTTGTTTTCAAGAGGATGTTTTACCCATTTTTGTTTCTAATTGTGCCAATACAGGATGCCATAATTCGATTGATAAAGCAGAAGAATTAGACTTATCTAACTATAATGGAATTATGGAGGAAATTGTTCCTGGGCATCCTAATCAAAGCGAAATATATCAAGTTATAAAAGGTAGAAATCCTGAAATGCCTCCAGAAGATCATTTAAAATTAACGGCAGAACAAGTAAATATTATTAAAAAATGGATTAAAGTTGGTGCGCCTAATAGTTCTAATTGTAATACTTGTGATACGTTAGATTATACTTTTAGTGGACGTATTCAACCCTTATTAAATAATTGGTGTGTAGGTTGTCATAATTCTTCTTCTGCTGGCGGCGGGGTAGTTTTATCTAATTATAATTCTGTAATGATTTCTGTAAATAATAATTCGTTTTTAGGAAGCATTAAACATTTATCGGGATTTACGGCTATGCCAAAAAATGCCGGTTCCTTATCTTCTTGTGAAATTAATGCGATTGAGAAATGGATTAATACTGGAGCATTGAATGATTAATTTATTTCTTCAGGTATTTTCTCCCAAAAATTTTTTGAATATTGGTATTATTATTTACCATCCTATAGTAAAGTGAAACTGATTTTCCCTTAATCGCATGAATCTAATGGATGTGATTCATCGCTTTTTTATTCGTTTTAAAGGTATCCATTTTATAATCGATACGATTGATTTCAACATCTTTGTTCGTTGTTATCCAAAAGTTAGCCAATAAAGGATTCTGTTTCATTTCCATCATCCAAATTCCGTTTTTAGGAGTAACGGTTACTTCTTTTACCACGAAATTGTTTTGGTTTTTATAAATGTGGAGTTGTTTTGGTTTTAATCCTTTCTCAGAAAAGGCTGAGGAGACAAGGCTAAATACCAATGAAGATAGTGGCAAATTTTTCGAATTCTTAGTTTGATTTTAGGTTTTGTATAGTGGTGAGGCAATAACCTTCAATATTTCATAGAAGTATTTTAATCACACTAAATTTACCCGTGTATCGTTTGTTTTTTTCCATAATTCGAAATTACCTCCGCTTCAAATTTTAGAAATTCTTCCCATTTTTTATCTACATCAATTCCTTGGGCATATTTACGTGCAAAACCAATAAAAGTGGTATAATGACCCGCTTCAGAAATCATCAATTCTCGGTAGAATGTTTTTAATTTTTCGTCTTTTAGTTCTTCTGAAAGTAATTTAAATCGTTCGCAACTTCTAGCTTCAATCAAAGCAGAAAATAAGAGGCGATCTACTAATCTTTGCGTTCTACTTCCGCCTTTATTGCTATAATTCATTAATTCATTTACGTATTCATCTTTTCTTTCCATTCCTAAAACTAATCCTCTAGATTTTATCATTTCATGAACCATAATGAAATGTTGCATTTCTTCTAAAACAATTTTGCTCAATTCGTCTACCATATCTGTAAATTCTGGATGTCTAACTATAATGGTAATGGCATTCGTGGCTGCTTTTTGTTCACACCAAGCATGATCAGTAAGTATTTCTGATATATCTGTTTCAACGATATTCACCCATCTTGGGTCAGTAGGGAGTTTTAGGCCTAACATTTTCGAGTTTTTTTTGTTTAAAGTTCAAAGTTTAAAGTTCTTTCTCCAATTCTATTGCATTTTATTATTCTAAGATTTTCTTTTTGTCATTCTGATAGCAGCGAAGAATATAATTTTTAATTTTTAATTCTGCGTAGCAGTACTACATTCTCCACATGATGCGTCTGCGGAAACATATCAACGGGTTGTACTTTTACAATTTCATATTGTCCTTTCATCAAAGCTAAATCACGAGCTTGTGTGGCAGGATTACAACTCACATAAACGATTTTATCAGGAGCGGCATTCAATATAGTATAAACCACATCTTCATGCATTCCTGCTCTTGGGGGATCGGTGATGATGATATTCGGATGTCCGTGTTTTTCGAACATCTGTGTAGTCAAAATATCCTTCATATCTCCAGCATAAAAAGTGGTATTTTTTATTCCGTTGATTTCAGAATTTGTTTTGGCATCTTCTATTGCCTCTGGAACATATTCAATTCCGATTACATTTTTAGCTTTTTTAGCAATGAAATTGGCAATAGTTCCCGTTCCTGTGTATAAATCATAAACGGTTTCTTCTCCAGTCAATTCGGCAAAATCAAAAGCAGTTTGATATAACTCAATTGCTTGTTTGGTATTGGTTTGAAAAAAAGCTTTCGGACTAATTCTAAATTGCAAATCATTCATTTTTTCGGTGATATAATCTTTACCTGAAAATGGATGAACCGTTTGGTCACTATATGAATCGTTCTTTTTTCCGTTGATAATATAGAGTAGGGAAGTGATTTGTGGAAAAGAACTCTGAATATGTTTCAATAACTTGATGCGATTGGCCTCGTCCTCATAAAAGAAAATCAGGATGAGCATAATTTCTCCTGTTGTGGTGGTTCGAATCACCATATTTCGTAACCAACCTTCTTGTTTTTTTATATGGAAAAAAGGAAAATCATTTTTTAATGCAAATTCACGAACCGAATTACGTATTTTATTATTGATATCTTCCATTAAAAAGCATTCGTCAATATTTAATGCTTTATCGAATCTACCTGGAGCATGGAAGCCTAGAGCTGGATGAATTTCTCCTTCTTTTGATTTGTCAAAATGATGACGATCCAACCAAACCTCTTGCGAGAAGGTAAATTCTAATTTATTTCTATATTCTTTTTCACTTTTGGAGCCATTAATGGGAAACCATTCTTTCCAAGTTAAATGCCCGATTCGTTCAAAGGCATCTTTTACCTGTTTTTCTTTGAAAAATAATTGTTTTTCGTAGGATAAATTTTGCCATTTACATCCGCCACATATTCCAAAATGTTGACAAAATGAATCTGTTCTATCAGGAGATTTTTCAATAATTTTTTCGATTACACCTTCGTAAAACCTACGCTTATCTCCAATGATTTTTACATCTACTATATCTCCAGGCACACCATACTTCACAAAAACCACTTTTTCACCCACTTTACCAACTGCATTTCCATCAGATGAGGCGTCCAGTAATTTTACTTCTGGAATTATTTCATTATTCAGCTTTTTTCTTCCCATTTCAGAACAAAAGTAATTATATTTGTGGAGGATTTTTTGAAAATAAAAAATCAGTTAAAATCAACTAAAATGGAGAAGACAATGAGTGGGAAAATTTCAGCATCAAAGGCTATGGAACTTGAGGATAAACATGGCGCACACAATTATCATCCATTGCCAGTTGTTTTAACTAAAGGTGAAGGTGTTTTTGTTTGGGATGTAGATGGAAAGCAGTATTTCGATTTTTTATCCGCTTATTCTGCCGTAAATCAGGGCCATTGTCATCCAAAAATAGTGAATGCATTAACTGAACA
The DNA here is from genome assembly GCA_945865695.1 of Chryseobacterium gleum. Classification (GTDB taxonomy): domain Bacteria; phylum Bacteroidota; class Bacteroidia; order Flavobacteriales_D; family UBA2798; genus CAMBFX01. Next base: position 13,197 of record CAMBFX010000035.1, read on the forward strand.
AGCGCAAGAACTAACATTGACTTCTAGAGCATTTCATAATGATATTTTAGGTGAATATGAGAAATTCATCACTGGAATTTTTGGTTATGACAAAGTTTTACCAATGAATACTGGTGCAGAAGGTGTTGAAACGGCTATCAAACTTTGCAGAAAATGGGGCTACGAAATAAAGGGAATTGAAGCAGGCAAAGCGAAAATTATTGTTTGTGAACAAAATTTCCACGGTAGAACTACAACCATTATTTCTTTTTCTACTGATCCAGATTCTATTGGAAATTTTGGTCCGTATAAGGAAGATGCATTCGTGATTATTCCTTACAGTGATATCATTGCATTAGAAAATGCATTAAAAGATAAAAATATAGTAGGATTCCTTGTAGAGCCAATTCAAGGTGAAGCCGGAGTAAATGTTCCTTATGATGGATATTTAGCGCAAGCGGCAGATTTATGTAGAAAACATAACGTGCTTTTCATTGCAGATGAAATTCAGACAGGAATTGCGCGTACTGGAAAAATGTTGGCATGTGATCATGAGAATGTGAAGCCAGATATCTTGATTTTAGGAAAAGCATTAGCGGGAGGAGTTTATCCTGTTTCAGCTATTTTGTGTAATGATGAAATCATGATGACGATTAAACCGGGACAACATGGTTCTACCTATGGAGGAAATCCATTAGCTTGTAAAGTAGCCATTGCTTCGATGAAAGTGGTTTTGGAAGAAGGATTAGCTGATAATTCTGCTCGTTTAGGAAAAATATTGATGGCAGAATTAGAGAAGTTGAAAGTTAAATATCCTTTAATTAAAAGTATTAGAGGAAAAGGATTGTTTTGTGCCATAATCATTAACGATACTGAGCAAAGTAAAACCGCTTGGAATTTTTGTATGGCAATGAAAGAAAATGGATTATTGGCAAAGCCTACACATGGAAATATTATTCGTTTAGCTCCTCCTTTAGTGATGAATGAAAGTCAACTAATGGAATGTATTTCTATCATTGATAAAACTTTTCGAGAATTTAAATCATGAGTGATAAAAAAGTTTGTCTTTCTTGTGAAGAAATAATTAAGGGGCGTAGCGATAAAAAGTTTTGCTCTGATCAATGTCGCAACTCTTATAATAATGAATTGAATAGTGATGCGAATAATTACGTTAGAGTAATTAATAATGCTTTGCGAAAAAATAGAAGAATTTTATCAGAAGTATTGGGTGAGAATGATAAAATAAAAATTTTTAAGGAGAAATTAAATTCAAAAGGATTTTCGTTTAATTTTTACACTAATATGTTTCAATCAAAAACTGGAAATACCTATTATTTCTGTTATGAATACGGTTATATGATTTTAGAAGCAGATTTTGTGTTGGTGGTGATGAGGAAAGAGTTCCTGAATTAGGGTTTAGACACTGATTTGTTTAAGAATTCGCTTACTATTGCGCAGTAGCTTCAGCGTAGGTGTACGCGAATATTTTTTGACACAGATAACACTGATGGCACAGATAAGAAAAGACAAGAAATTGTTTTTGGAATCTGAAATGAGATTTTTTGATTTTACGTTTAGGTTATTTGAAAAAGGCTATAAAATTTACAATAGATTTATATTTTCATCTGTGAAATCTTTCCCATCTGTGTCAAAAAAATTGCCGAAGGCAATCGAAAATTTATCAACGGGAATTAATCTCAATTAAGAAACACATAAAAATCTGTCACCATATTTGAGCTCACCATTACTTCTTGGCGTTGTAATTGAAAAGCGATTCTTCGGATGATTTCATCCAATTCATACTCATTTAAACTTTCGAGATCCTGATAAGCATAAGCATTCATCCTACTGTCGCGGATGTACTCCATTTTTTCTAGGCGTGTCATAGGCAATTTGTTTTTGTTATTGGATAGACGCAACAACCATGCTAAAAGTGGCCATGGTTTAACTAACGGCTGGTTTTAAAGCACGAAAGGTTGTATTAAATGATTTGGAATTTCTGACCCTAAGATTTTAAACAGATGTTAATTACGAATTGGATGTTATTATCTAATTGTACTTGAAATTTAGCTAATGTTTTAATAATATACATTTGGATAAATCTATTTTATGAAAGCAATAATTTCCTGTTTATTTATTTTCTTTTATTCTTTGAATGTTTTTGCGTCTGAAAAGGATTCAACAAAAAAAGAACAAAAGTTTGAATTGAGTTTCGGGCAATCTTTATTGTTTATTTCATCAAGTCAATTGGCTAATATTAGAAATAGGGTGGATATAGTTGTGCCAACTAATGCAATTTTAATTTTTACAGAATTTAGACCATTAAAAAAAATCCGTATTCCTGTTTTTATCAATATAGCAACAGAAACCAAACAGTTTTTAATTAATGGACTCCTTATCAATGAAAAGGCATCGCCTACTTTTGGCACAGGATTAACTTATAGTTTATTTAGTTTTTCTATTGGTGATGAATCAAGAATAAATTTTGAAATTGGACCGATGGCAAGTTTTATTTTTGATCGATTTAATCAAATAAGAATAGCGCCAATAATTGCCAGTCGATTTCGAATCATGCGGGGTGATTATTTTTCAATGTATTTCGGATTCAGTTATTCTTTTGGAATAGATGCCTTCGGAATACTTTATGGAACCGGAAGTTTATTTTAATATTATATTTATCTTTAAATTAATCATTAAAAAATTATAATGATTAAAAATGTTGCTTTAATTGGTTTTATTCTATCTGTTGCTTTTTTATCTTTTGCTTTATACTTACATTTTTTTGTAGCTCCTGCTGCTCGTATTGCTTTGAGTAAAGAGCAAGCTGCATTGGATGCAATGAATAATGTAAGTATTTCAAATGAAGTTAGAGATGCTTATATACAATCTCCTGAGCGGATGAAATTATTCGAAACTATCCAAATGAAAACAGATTATGGAATTTATACTTTATTAGGATCTATTTTACCTTTCTTATTATGTGCATTAGCCGCATTTAAAAAACAAAAGATTGCTTATTTAGGGTTGATACTTTCATTAACTACTTTCTTTATTGGTGCAGCCTATGGGAAGCCATATGTTTTCATAAAAAGGCATTAATTTTCAATTATTTCGAAAGCAAGTAAAGATTTAATAAAACTAATTAACTAAAAGTTTTATATTTGCACCCTCGAAATTGATGGCTGCGTAGCTCAACTGAATAGAGTATCTGACTACGGATCAGAAGGTTCCAGGTTTGAATCCTGGCGCGGTCACTAAGAGTCTAAAACCCGAAGCTATGCTTCGGGTTTTTTCATTCTGAACGCGTGGAAAGCGTCTTCGCTTTACTAAGCGTGAAGAATGAAAAAACAAAGAATTTTGCAAAAAAATCGGTTTTTGATTAACAACTATTTCATTTACTTTGCAAATAATTCACACGACCCAGAGAACTTAATCCAGTCTTCATTTTGATAAGAAGTAGAAAGGAAAAATTGAATTCATAATTTTAAAATAATTAAGAAACAAAATCGTTCTCAATTTATACACTCATAAAAACAATACAGATGCATGCATTTGATTCATCAAAACCAATAATGGTAACAGGAGCTACCGGATATGTAGCCGGTAGAATTATTGAAAAATTACTTACAGAAGGATTAACTATTCACGCTACCGTTAGAGATCCTCAAAATAAAGAAAGTGTAAAATACTTAGAGCAATTGGCAAATAAACTCCCGGGTGCTATCCATTTTTTTAAAGCAGATCTGTTAAAAGAAGGTTCTTTTGACGAAGCAATGAAAGGATGTCAGCTTGTATTTCATACTGCCTCTCCATTTATTAGAAATGTAAAAAATCCGCAAAAAGATTTAGTAGATCCAGCTAAAAAAGGGACTAAAAATGTTCTTGAGTCTGCCAATAGAAATGATTCGGTAGAAAGAGTTGTAGTGACCAGTAGTTGTGCAGCGATCTACGGTGATGCAAAAGATTTACTTTCACTTCCTAATCAAACCATCACAGAAGAAAATTGGAACACCACTTCCACATTATCACATTCTCCTTATTCTTTTTCTAAAACGGAGGCAGAGAGGGAAGCTTGGAATATAGCCAATGCTCAAAATAGATGGCAATTAGTTACCATTAACCCTTCGTTTGTTTTAGGTCCAGGAATAAATCCTCATGGAACTTCTGAATCTTTTACTATAGTTAAGCAAATGGGAAAAGGAGATTTCAAAATGGGATCACCCGATTTTAATATTGGTTGCGTGGATGTGCGAGATTTAGCTGTGGCGCATTATAAAGCGGGTATTACTCCTCATGCAAAAGGTAGATATATTATATCAGGACATAATTCTGGTTTTTTAGAATTAGCAGCATTTGTGAAGGAAAAATTTCCCAACTATCCAATCAAATTGCGCAAACTCCCTAAATGGTTTATTTGGTTAATCGCCCCAATGATTGGGATGACTCGTCAAGAGGTAAGTAAAAATATTGGCTTCGCTTGGAAAGCTGATAACTCAAAAGGAGTTCGTGAACTTGGGATAACCTATCGGCCATTAAAAGAAACCATCATAGAGTTTTTTACTCAACTGGTGGACGCGGGTGAAATAGTTAAGAAATAATTTTTATTCGTCTATTTTCTTGAATTTTGATTTATCTTTAATTGGATGAAAAAATCTTGGAAATACCTTATTGCCTCAATAGTTTTTCTGCTTTTTATAGCTTTTATTTTTAATCGATTTTTAGCATGGAATGAAATCAGGGAAGGTATTTACTTTGATGATCCCATTTTTAAATATTACAAAGCAAAAGATTACTCTTGGTCAATTATGTTGACATTATATGGAGCCATTTTGTTTTTTATTTTTTATTTCCGGAATCAACCAATTAAATTAACTCGACTTGTTTTGGCTTACGCTTTAGCAATTGCTTTCCGAATGCTCACTTTATATTTATTTCCTTTTTATGCGGACGATGATGCTGTAAAATTATTTGATCCCATTCTTAATAATTTTGTTTATCCAAATAATTATGTAGAACGTGATTTATTTTATTCTGGACATGCAGCATTACTTTTATTAATGATGTGGATTATGCCCAAAGGAAATTTAAGATGGATTTATTTAGTGATTACTTTACTAGTGACGGTATTACTTGTTTTACAAAAAGTGCATTTTTCTATTGATATATTGGCAGCACCATTTTTTAGTTTAATTGCACTTTATTTAACTGATTTGCTAATTCAATCAATTTATAAGGAACAAGAAAAAGTAGAGTAGGGATAGTTTTTCAATTCTTCTTGGATAGATTCAAGTTTGGTTTCATTCTTAAATATTCCATAAACAGCAGATCCGCTGCCTGACATTTGGGCGTAAATTGCTCCTTGCAAATAAAGTGATGCTTTAAGTTCTTTTATTTTTGGATATCGCTTAAATACAGTGTTTTCAAAATCATTACTTAAAATTTTGCTCCATTCAAAAATATTCTCTTTTTGAATAGATTTCCAATTTATTGAAGATGATCTTGGTTGTATTTCTGAATAAGCTTCTTGGGTTGAAATATGAATTCCAGGATGAATCAAAACCAATTGATATCCGCTTAAATCGAGATCAAATTTTTCAATGATTTCACCACGACCTTTAACTAACGCTGGTGTATTTTGAACAAAAAATGGACAATCACTTCCTAGTTTCAAAGCCATTTTTTCTAGCGTTGATGTTTCCAAATTCAAAGAAAGAAGTTCATCCATCATCTTCAAAGCAAAAGTTCCATCAGCGCTTCCTCCGCCCAAACCGGCACCAGTTGAAATGATTTTATGAAGATTGAAACGGATAAGATTTAAAGACTTCAATTTGTCATTTTGCCCCGTTTCAGTTAAATAATGAACAATTGTTTGAACCGCTTTTGAAACTAAATTTGAGTCTGTATTTCCTTCAATTGTGATTCCTGAAATTTGTAGAAGGGGAGATTTTTCTTCGAACGAACCGGCCTCTAAAACATCAGTGATTTTTATCGGATAAAAAAGGCTTTCGATATTATGATAACCATCAGACCTTTTATCAGTAATAAAAAGCCCGAGGTTTATTTTTGCGTTGGGAAAAGTAATCAATTAAAAATTATTTAGCAGATGCTTTCACAAATTGATAATTGCCATATTCTTTTTTATTTTCAATATGGTCATCATTAAATTCTGGCCCTTTTACAATTGAATTTACTTCACTAAAGATCACTTTTGAAGCATCTACTCCTTTTGCTTTCAATGAGGCAAGAATAGTTTCTTTTCCTTTTTCACTTCTCAAACGGGATAAATTTTCGTTGGTTTTATAGGTTGTTGTTGGAACTTTTGAAGCCGATCCTTCTATGTAAACATAAGCTTTTCCATTGATTTTGATAATTTCAGCTACCCCGTCGATGAACTTTGAATAATCTTTATCTGATTTTTTGATATCCATTTTATTGTAATCAAAATTCTGCTTGAATTCATATGTTCCAGCTTTGCCGGCATTGGCCAATTCTATTTCCTTCTGCTTGTCGATTTCTTTTTGCTTTTGAGCCAATAAGAATTCTTCTGTATAGAAATGAACATCAATTGTAGTATCTAAGAAATCTTTTACTGAAGTTGTATTTAGTTGGCGAATCTGAGGCTCAGAACCCTCAATCGTATAAGTTAAGATATATTCTTTTCCAGCAGCCAAATCCACTAAATATTTACCTGTTGCTGAATTATTAGGATAGGTTCCTTGTTTTGTATCAGTGGCAGTATAAGTAACTTTAACATCGGCTTGAACTGGTTGGTTATTTAACGTTATCAAACCTTTTACTTGAGCCATAATAATTTTTACACCTACAATTCCTGGAGAAATCACATAAATATCTTGGCTTCCAAATCCACCTGGTTTTGAAGAAGCATAATATCCATGTTTTCCATCTGCAGAAATCGTGTAAAACACATCATCCATTGGTGTATTTAAAGGAACACCCATATTCATTGGTTTTGCCCATTCGTTGTTTTCATTCAAATCACTTCTGAATAAATCGTATCCACCAATGGTATTATGTCCTTTAGAACTAAAAACTAAAAATGCGCCACTAGGATGAATAAATGGAGAATGCTCATCAAATTCTGTATTGATATCAGGACCTAAATTTTTTAAATTTCCCCAAGATCCATCGGCTTGAAGTTCTACAGACCAAAGATCTGACCCTCCTAAACCACCTAAACGTTCTGATGCAAAAATCATTCTTTGCCAATCAGCCGACATGTACACATCACCTTCCCAAGCAGTAGAATTTACATCACCTTTTAATTCTGTAGGAATGTCCCATTCATTACCATGGCGTGTACTTTCAGAAATACTTCCAATATCACCATTGGGAATACTACTGTAAATAAAAATACGATTTCCATCAGTTGTTAAGGCTACACAAGCATTGTTATCTTCCGTATTAATTGGAGTAGGAAGTGGAGAAGGAGCGGTCCATTTTCCATTTACATCTTTAGTGGAGAAATAAATATCTTCATAATAGGAATCAACAGGAGAATACGGATTATCCAATGAAACTTGCTCTCCTCCCTTTGAGTTTTTACCACGATAGGTAAAATATAGTTCTGATTCATCGGCAGAAATATTTGGAGCATATTCTGCATCAGAGGTATTTACTGGCGCACCCAAATTATCGATTTGAATTTTCAATGGGTTTTTGCTTAATTCAAGTCCATTTTTACAATAGGTAACATACATATCAACACGATCTTTCAATTCTTTCTCTGCAAATTTATTTGCCTTGAATTGTTCAAACATGGTAATTGATTCGGCAAACTTAGAATTCAAATGATAGGCTCGAGCTAAGTAAAATTCAACATTATCAGCATAATATTGAGTATAGTCCAATTTGGATAAATATTCATACGCTTTTACTGCGCCATCAGGCATGTAAAGTTGACATTGCCCAGCACGAAACAAAAGAATAGCTTCATCTGGGTGATTCTTCAATAGTGCTTCATACTCTGCTATTGCAATATTGTACATCAATAATTCAAAATGTTGCTCAGCAAGATCAAATTTTTCTTTTTCTTCTTTATTGGCAGGAAATTTTTTTTGTGAAAAAATAGGACTCAACAGAAGGTTAAAAAGTAAATATGTCAATAATATTTTTTGGAGCATAATCAAATTTATTTGGACTTCAAAAATAGAACTTTTCAACTAATAATGAACACTTTCAAGTAATTATTGATGAAAAAAATACTGATTGTCAATAATCCCACTTTTTGCTGAAACTATTATAGAAACTAATACCGAATTTAAAAGTAAAATCTGGGCTATCAAACGAATTATCAGCTGTAACGGCATATATACCAAAACGAAAGAGTTGTTTTTTGATTCGAACAATTCGTTCAATTCCACCAAACATTTCGAAATGACTAAAATCGTCTTGAGGAATAATTAAGATACCCGCTCCTGCTGCGAAAGTTATTTTTATTCTATTTAGGAGAGGGATTTTATTTAATAAAACGCCATCGAAATGTTGAATGTAATTAGCTCTCAAATAGGAGGATGAAGCTGATAGAGTGGGTCCAAGTAATTGAAATGAGCGAGTGGGATCAGAGAAAAAGAAGTAATCTGACCCTCTGAAATATTTGTATTCAATAATTCTTAGATTAGTTTTATTGACAAAAGAACCTAACTGAAAATTCCAATTTCCTGATCCTAACCGTGCCATTTTAATTTCATGCCTGGCACCAATTTCTAAGTAATCAAAATCCACTTCACTATTCAATAAATCAGGAATTCCTTTACGATAGATGAAAGACAATTCAGGATATTTACTTCCATAAATTATTTTTTTGCCACCCTTCATCATATAGCGTTGACGAATACGATATTTCAATTCTAATTTAATTTCTGTTTTTACATATCTTTCAAATGAAATGGGTGAATTTACTGAAGAGTCAAAAACTTGTCCGCTCCATTGATCTTGAATCAAATTATTAATCGGTAACTGATCTGAAAAATCGAAAGTTAATTCGGCAAAAAGTCCATTGAATACTTCCATTCGTTGAGCAATGGAAAATGTTTTACTACGAACATAATTACTTCTGCTAAATATAGACCCAATTGATGCATACGTATTAATCATATCGTAATAGTCTCCAATGGAAATATATGTTCGAACGAATTTTTTAGGAACATAGGTTAACCCAACGCCTATTTTTCCTTTGATATCTTTATTCGCAAATCCATAATCCACTTGGCCATCTGTTTCTAATAGCATAGCGTTTTTGAATTCTTTTTTGTAAATCCCGGTTAAACGATGCCGATACCCCCCAATTCCTAAAGGAACTAATTGACCCACTAAAGGAGCAATAAAAAACTCACTTTTTTTATACCGATTTCGATGGCCAATTCCGGTTAAAAGAAAATTCCAAACCGTTAATTCATTATAAGAAGAATCGATACTCATTAAATATTCTTCACTCGCATAATAAGTTCTTAAGCTATCTGTTTCGTTGATAAAGGCCACTTCATTTGTTTTTAAGGTTAATGGACGTGCACTCGACCAATAGGAGGAATCTTTATCAAAAGCATCGTCATTAAAATGTTTTACTTCGGCGGTGAAATATTTAGGAGGAAATTTTTGGTTCACTTTATAATCCGAATGATCCACTCTTGTACTTCCCAAATAATCGAAACCAGGTTCTCGAATTACATAATTGAATTCTCTTCTTGAAGGCATATAAATTCCCTTTTCAATTTTAGAATAGTTTTGAATAATGTGAAATTCTTTACAAAATAATAGGGAAGTGGGATTTACTTTTAAATCAACTGAAACAAGCGCCCATGTGCTATCCTCAATGAAAATATATCCCGAAAATAATGCCTCATGCTTATAAATCGGTTTAACGGCAATCTTGTATATTTTTTTGCCGTCTTGAAAAAATTCAGATTCTAAATCATATAAATAGTTCAGTCCCGAACCGGCTGCGATGGGCGACATTAATTGCTTATCGGTGAGTGCTGGCGCTTCAATTAGGCTTTCGTAAAAATTGAAATTGGCGGATTGTACGTCAGAAATTAATAAATAAGGATTTTCTGTTGTTCCTTGAATAGGGGCAATATCACTTTCTCCAATGGTAAAACCAAAATTTATTGTGCCACCAGAAGGGGGCTTAGTTTCTGCATAATCATGATAAGCAAGAACTGTTTCTTTATATTTTCCAGGTGGATCAAAGCTAATTTCCGACAGAGATTCAATCAAATTTAACTTTTGGTTTTTGATGTGCTCATTTAAGTTTTTAGCGTTTTTAGTGGTATCAACAGGCTTATTTTTGTTTTTTCGGTCGTATTTTTTTTTGGCTTTAGCTTTTTGCTTTTCAGCTTTCTTCTTTTCTTTTTCGGATAATGTATCTCCTAAAACTTTTAAAACTGAATCACAATTTCTACAATCCTTCTCTAAAAGTATTTTCTGATAGGTTTTGCAAGAATAATTTTTAATGGCATTCAAATACTCTTTGCGGTTATCTCTCACTTTTGCCATTATTTCTTTGGCAATATCTCTACGGTCAGAATAAACCGTCATTGCGTTCAACTCATTAGCCGATTCTTTTAATTGAATATTAAGAATCAACGTTGGGTTTTTGAAAGTATTTACCTCTTGTTCCTGAGTTTCATATCCAATTGAACTATAAACAATGGTGGAAACACCGGCTTTTGATTCGAGAAAATATTCTCCTTTTAAGTTGGACGAAACGCCAAAAGTGGTGTTTTTAATATAGACCGAAACATAAGGAACAGGTTCGTTGTTAGCATCGGTAATTACACCTTTAATTACAGCAGAATGGCTGACATTTGCCAGGAAAATTAAAAATATAAAAACTATCTTTTTAATCATCTACCCTTTGTTTTTTACCGCATGACTGAGCGCTTCGCGGTTTATCACCTTAGATATAAGACCGCGAAGGTAGTTAGAAAGTTACTTTTTAGATTAAATATTTTATTGTTTAGCTTCAAAATTAACTGGTCGCTCCTACGGAGCTGCAATTAGGAACTTTGTTTCTATTACAAACAGGTCGCTCATGCGGAGCCTTATTTTATAAAAAGTAAA
>CAMBFX010000036.1 GCA_945865695.1 Chryseobacterium gleum
TCTAATACGAAAAATAATATCCTAAATCCGAAAATTAAAATGGCAATTATTAATTCGGATTAAATTTCAAAAAATAATTCATCCTACTTTCCTTTATATCCGCAAGTGTTGCTCATAGAGAAATTGATTTATAAATCTGGCAATGAAAATCACGAAACATCTAACGTCCACCCCATTCAAAAGTAAAATGGTGTTGTAAGCCTAGAAACAACTATTATATATTATTGTTGTATTGGACTACAAGTATTTTGTTCGATATTCTATAATGGCAGTATACCATTTCAATTTCTACCATAACTTATAATTGGGTTGAACTTCGATATCAAAAATGGAGAATAAATTTATTTCTTAATTAAGCCTATAATCCTACCACTCCAAACTATTCTCATCAAACCATTTTCCTTGTGATTTTAAAACTTGCTCTATCACGTCGCGCACGCAACCTTTGCCACCTTCTATAGGAGAAATATAATCTGAAGCGGATTTAATTTCTTCCGCTGCATCTTTCGGACAAGCACCAATTCCAGCTTTTTTGACGGCATGATAATCGGGTAAATCATCCCCCATATAAAGAGTATTTTCAAAAGCAATGGAATTTTCATTTAAAAATTTTTCAAAAACAGGAAGTTTTAAAGAGGCACGCATAAAAACATCTTTCACGCCTAAATATTCCATTCGCTCACGAACCATTTCATTGTTACCTCCAGTGATAATTACCACCCGAAATCCCTTTTTAACGGCATATTGAATGGCATAACTATCGCGTGTATTCATTGTGCGAACAAATTGATCGGGAGGAATTAAATAAACTTTTCCATCTGTTAATACTCCATCAAAATCAAAAACAAAAGTGGTGATGTTTTTTAATAATATCTTATAATTCATCAGAATTCGATTTTAAGCCCGTCATGGGCAATTTGTACATTATCCGGCAAAATTTGTTCAACCTCGGCATGTTCACCCATCAAATGAGAAATATGTGTTAGAAAGGCACGTTCAGGTTTAATTTCTTGTATTAAATCTAATGCCTGCTCCAAATTAAAATGAGAAATATGCTCGCTTCTTCTAAGCGCATTCAAGACTAAAAATCGCGTTCCTTTTATCTTTTCTTTTTCAACATCAGAAATAGTTTTAGCATCAGTTACATAGGTGAAATCGTTAAAACGAAATCCAAAAACAGGCAATTTATAATGCATCACTTCAATAGGTTCGAATTCAATTCCTGCTGCAGTAAATTTTTTGTTTTCTATTTTAATAAGATTCAACACTGGTGTTCCAGGATACTTTTCTTCAGAAAAAGCATAATGAAATTCATTTTTCAAAGCATTTTGAACTTTTTCAGTCGCATAAATATCCATCGCTTCTTTTGACATGAAATTGAAAGCACGAACATCATCTAGACCTGCAACATGATCTTTATGCTCATGGGTAAAAATTACCGCATCTAAAGTATTTACATTTTCACGTAACATTTGCTGGCGAAAATCAGGACCTGTATCCACCACAACGGTTTTTCCTTTGTGCTTTATCATAATAGAACTCCTTAGCCTTTTATCATGAGGATGCATACTTTTACAAACTTTACATACACAAGCAATAACGGGCACGCCTTGTGAAGTTCCTGTACCTAAAAATGTAACCTGTGTCATATTTCAAATGTAAACATTAAAGCCAATTCCGTAATTCTTTCAATTCATTAATCACTTTAAAATCTCCTTCAACTTCATTTTTTCCCTCTGGATCAAACAAGATCGCATCTAAATTCAATTTTCTAGCCGCCAAAACATCCGCTTCTAAATCATCACCAATCATAATCACGTTATTGGATTCTACCGCTGCTAATTTCATCGCTAAATGAAAAATATCGGGATGTGGCTTTTGAACTCCTGCTTTTTCACTAGTAATGATATGATCAAAATATTTTTCTAATCCACTTTGTTTAATTTTTATGTACTGCACTTCTTCAAATCCATTCGTAATAATGCAAATTTTATAGTCTCTTTTCAAATCATCTAACAACTCAATCGTGCCTGGAAATAAATTAGTTTTATAGGGACTTCTTTTCACATATTCATCCCCAATTCTTTCTGCTAAAACCTGATTATTCACTTCAAAATCTTGCAAAGCCAATTGAAATCGTTTGCTTCGTAAATCGTCTTTGGTCATTTCTCCTCTTCGATACAATTCCCAACATTTCTTATTGTGTTCTTTATAAAGAGTAATAAAAGGTTCAGGAGCAGGAATTCCAAACGAATCTAATCGCAAATCATGATAAATTTCTGTCAATGCTTCTTGAGAATTTCTATCAAAATCCCATAAAGTATGATCCAAATCAAAAAATAGGGTGGAGTATTTTTTCACTTCCTAAAGATAATGATTGAGAATGATTAAATTTATCCCAATATTTAAATTAATCAACAATGGTTTCTGCTGAATTTCAATTACTGAAAGAAATGTGTGCTATCAAAGCTCCAAGTGGCGATGAATCAAAAATGACACAATTCATTCTCAAATACATTAAAAGAAACGCATCTTCTTGGAAAGTTAAACCCGTCATTTATTCGGGTGATGATTTCCAAGAATCCATTATTTTAGTTTTTGGAAAACCTACCACCGCTATTTATGCTCATTTGGATAATATTGGTTTTACGGTAAGATATGGCAAACAGTTGGTAAAAATTGGTGGTCCGCAATTAATAGATGGAACACGATTGGTGGGAGAAGATTCGAAAGGAAAAATTGATTGCGAATTGATGGTTATTGATCATGAATTTGGCGGAAAATCGATTGAATATTTATACAAGCGAGAAATCGAGCGTGGAACTGGATTATCTTATAAACCTAAATGGCGAGAAAATCGCAATTTTGTGCAATGTTGCTATATGGATAATCGTTTGGGTGTTTGGAATGCTTTACAAGTAGCCGAAACAGTAGAAAATGGTGCAATAGTTTTTTCGACTTATGAAGAACATGGCGGAGGTTCGGCACAATTTGCAGCCAAATTTCTATATGAAAAATACAATTTACGACAAGCATTAATTTCGGATATTACATGGATTACCGAAGGAGTTAAACATGGTAAGGGCGTGGCTATTTCTATGCGAGATTCTGGGATTCCTAGAAGAGTTTATTTAAATAAAATTATTTCATTAGCTAAAAAAAGCGGAATCGATTTTCAATTGGAAGTAGAAAGTAGTGGTGGAAGTGATGGCCAGGCTTTACAAGCAAGTCCCTACCCAATTGATTGGGTTTTTATTGGTGCGCCTGAAGAAAATGTACATACAGCCGATGAAATGGTTCATAAAAAAGATATCCGAACGATGGTTGAACTTTATAAATATTTGATGAAACATCTATGAGATTTTTCGCGATTGTGATTACTTTTTCACTTCCCTCCCACTCTTTTCTCAAGTAGAAATTTCTAATAAGAATTTCAATTATTTTGATTGGATGGAAATAGAAAATAATAATTATCAAAATCAATTATTAATTTCGACCACTACTGATGAAATAGCTTATACTGGCGAATGTCCAAAATGGTGCATTTTCAGCTAATTATGGCATTGTATCTTTTTTCTAAATAATTGTTCTGTTATTCAGAATAAAAACATCGTTTTGTCGTTTTCACTTTTAAGTTACCTTTACATCGACATGTTTCAGATAAAAAACCTACTTGTTCTTCTGCTTTTATTCGTTAGCCTTCATGGGTTTTCGCAAAATGCAGTCCTTAAAGGCAAAATCATTGGTGAGAACGGTAAAGCACTTTCAGATGTTCAAATCTATCTCGAATCGAATTCCCAAAAAGGAACTACCTCTAATCCATCTGGCCAATATGAATTAACCATTCCTGCCAACAAAAAGCTCATCATTGTCTTTTCTCACGCTTCCTTTTCACCACAAAAATTAAGTATTTCATTAACCGAAAACGAAGTGAAAGTTTTTGATCTCTTGATGGCCAGTATTGAATTGGATACTGCCGAAGTTACCTCAGAAAGAATTTTTACCATTGATGCTTTACCCAATATTGATGTAACGCAAATTCCCAATACTACCGGTGTTGAGGGAGCCATCAAATTATTCGGATTAGGGGTTACTTCCAATAATGAAATGAGTTCTACCTATAATGTTCGTGGTGGAAATTTTGATGAAAACCTCATTTATGTAAATGATATTGAAATTTATCGACCTATGTTGGTGCGTTCAGGTCAACAAGAAGGCTTGAGTTTTATTAATCCCGATTTAGTAGAAAGCATTCAGTTTTCTTCTGGTGGTTTTGAAGCTCGTTATGGAGATAAACTTTCGTCAGTATTAGATATTCGTTACCGTGAACCCGATTCTTCTGCAGGAACCGTTTCTGCCAGTTTATTAGGCACCACTTTACATTTTGAAGGAGAATCAAAAAATCAGCGTTTCAATTATATTTCTGGATTTCGTTATCGATCTAATGCTTATGTTTTAAATGGATTGAACACTCAAGGAGATTATAAACCATTTTTCGCAGATGGACAAGTGCTGATGAATTTTTATGTGACGGAAGATTGGAAAATTAGTGTGCTCACCCATTTCTCTAGAAATAAATACAATTTCATTCCCGAATCGAGAGAAACTGATTTTGGAAGTATCAATGAAGCGTTGCGATTAACGGTATTTTTTGATGGACAAGAAATAAACGAATTCAATACTTCATTGGCAGCTATTACTTCTGAATGGAAACCCAATAAAAAAACGGTTTATAAATGGATTTCATCTGTTTTTAAGAGTAATGAAGATGAATCTTATGATATCATGGGTCAATTTCGATTAGAAGAATTAGAACGTGATTTGGGTTCGGATAATTTTGGCGAAGTGGCTTTTTTGAGAGGTGTGGGTACTTATTTAAATCATGCTCGAAATCGTCTTGATGTGTTGGTGTATAATTCTCGTTTTTTAGCGGTTCATCAAATTAATAAAGGAAATAAAATTACTTGGGGAGCAAAATACCAAGGAGAAATTATTCGCGATACGGTAAGTGAATGGCAGATGATTGACTCTGCAGGATTTTCTATTCCTCAGTCGGGAAATGATGAAGTGATTCGTTTGAATGAACCCATAAAAAGTTCGGCAGAATTATTTACACACCGAGCCGAAGGATTTATTCAACACGATTGGAAAATAGCTAAAGAAACGATGGTAAATTATCACGATACCATTCTACCCAGATGGAAAGAATTAAATATTAGCTCGGGAATTCGTGGAAATTATTGGTCGTTAAACGGACAAACTGTGGTGAGTCCAAGAGTGAGAATTACTTATTTACCCGGATGGTTAAAATATAAAAATGGAAAAGTAGAAAGAAGAAATATTATTTTAAGAGCCGCCACAGGAGTTTATTATCAACCGCCTTTCTATAGAGAATTACGTGATTTAAGCGGAATTCATAATTATGATTTAAAAGCGCAAAGAAGTATTCATTTCATTTTAGGTGGTGATGTTTATTTTAAAATGTGGGATCGTGTTTTTATGTACACCACCGAATTATATTATAAGCATCTTACGAGCATTGTTCCTTACGAAATCGATAATGTTCGTTTGAGATATTATGCCAACAACGGTGCAAAAGGATATTCAACAGGAATCGATATGCGTGTAAATGGAGAATTTATCAAGGGAATTCAATCTTTTGCTACACTTTCTATTTTAAAAACGGCCGAAAATATCGACAATGATGCTTATCAAGTAAATTATAATTCAGAAGGAGAAGTAGTGGTTCCTGGAATTACACAAAATGATGTGGTTACAAGCACAGAAACGATTGAACCCGGTTTTATTCCTCGCCCAGCCGATCAAAGAGTAAATTTCACTATTTTCTTTCAGGATGAAATGCCAAAATGGCCCGAATACAAAGTACATCTATCATTTATTTTCGGATCGGGATTACCTTTTGGCCCTCCAAGTTATGAGCGATACAAAGATATTTTACGAATGCCTCCCTACCGAAGAGTGGATATTGGTTTCTCGAGACAATTCTTAACGCATAAAGAAAAATTGAAAGAGAATTCTAAGATTAAAAAACTCAGTGATCTTTGGATAAGTTTAGAAGTATTTAATCTTTTGGGAATAGACAATACCATTTCTTATTTATGGATTGAAGATTCACAAGGCTTGCAATATGCCGTTCCCAATTATCTTACTTCAAGAAGAATCAATTTAAAATTGATGGTGAAGTTTTAGATTATACGTTAAAACGGAAATGCATTATATCTCCATCTTCAACCACATACTCTTTTCCTTCTACATTTAATTTACCAGCATCGCGGCAAGCAGCTTCTGATTTTAGTGTAATGAAATCATTATACTTGATTACTTCTGCTCTGATAAATCCTTTTTCAAAATCGGTATGAATAACACCGGCTGCTTGAGGTGCACGCATTCCATGTGAAATAGTCCATGCACGAACTTCTTTTACACCGGCTGTAAAATAAGTTTCTAAGGCTAGTAATTTATAGGCTAAACGAACTAATTTATTTACTCCTGCTTCGTCTAGTCCTAATTCACCTAAAAACATTTGTCGCTCTTCAAAAGTATCTAATGCAGCAATCTCCGCTTCCATCGCAGCCGTAATCATAATCACTTCTGCTTTTTCATCCTTCACATTTTCCTTTACTTGATCTACATATTTATTTCCTGTTTTCACCGATGCTTCATCTACATTGCAAACATACATTACGGGCTTATCAGTCAATAATTGAAATTCTTTCAAAATCACAAAATCTTCTTGAGAAAGTGCTGCTGAACGAGCCGATTTTCCTTGTTCTAAATGTGCATTGATTACAGTAAGAATTTCAAATCTTTTTTTAGCGTCTTTATCAGTCTTGGCTTGCTTTTCTAATTTGCTCATTGCTTTGGTCACAGAATCCAAATCTTTCAACTGTAATTCCATATCGATAACTTCTTTATCGCGCACTGGATTTACACTTCCATCCACATGAACCACATTGGGATCATCAAAACATCTTAGAACATGCAAAATAGCATCTGTTTCACGAATATTTCCTAAGAATTGATTTCCCAATCCTTCACCTTTGCTTGCGCCTTTTACAAGTCCGGCAATATCTACAATATCTACAGTAGTAGGAACCACTCTTTCGGGTTTAACAATTCCTTCTAATACGCTCAAGCGTTCATCGGGAACAGTAATTACACCAATATTTGGTTCGATGGTACAAAATGGAAAGTTAGCTGCTTGAGCTTTTCCATTGGTTAAACAATTAAATAAAGTAGATTTTCCAACATTAGGTAAACCAACAATTCCGCATTTTAATCCCATAACTCAGCCTTTAATTTAGGCTGCAAAGATAGTTTTTCAATTAAATTATCGCACAATTGTTACATATCCATAGATCACATAATCTTCATAAGTGGCATAATCCTTTGCTGGAGAATCAAAATTAGTGTAATCCTCAGGTCGAAACCACTCTTTATTAGTTAGGATATAATAATAAACGCCTTCAGTAACTGGTTTGCCAGAAGCATTTTTACCATTCCAGTTGTTTTGATAATTATCCGATTCAAATAATACATCACCCCATCGGTTGAGAATTTTAATGGTTGTTACACCTGGATATCCACTCAATCCCAAGATTTCAAAATAATCATTAATGCCATCGCCATTTGGGCTGAAAATATTACTTGGTTGAACAGGCCCGATAATGTGAATCAATTTAGTTAAAGTATCTGCACATCCATTTGAACCTTCTACGATTAAGCTAACATAATAATAACCTGTATCGGTATAAATATGGGTAACATCCGGCAAATATTCATAAGACGAACCATCACCAAAATCCCAAACCCAACTGATAATTGAATCTGTGGAAGGCCAAGCACTAGAACTATCTGTAAAAGTAACTTCATCATTTACAAATGAAAATCCATTTGTTTCAAAAGAGCTAGAGAAATTAGCAGTAGAATAATTAACAATAAACACAGCAGTAATAGTTGAGCTTAATGGTGGTGTTCCGTTATCCGTAGCCGTAATGGTTATTGTATTTAATCCAAGATTGGTGCTATTTCCAGTAAATGTTGATTCAAAATTTACCGATGCACCAGGCGTATTTGAAGTAATTTGAAAACCAGAAACACCAGTTGTATCAACGGTTACCGTAACCGTTTGTCCATTTTCAGGAGCAAGAAAAAGTGCATCAATTGCTACACTTTGACCTTCACATACAATTATAGTATCACAAATACTTAAACCATTCAATACTGGAGCAATATTAGTTCCTGTAACACATGTACTAAATAAAAACGCTTGATCATCTAGCCAACTAATACCATCAGGATTTCCAAATGGACCATCATAGGTAATACCTGCTTGATCAAATTGACCGAATTGAATATAATCAACTCCATTTCCTCTATTGGCGCCAACAGTTGCGGCAGTACCACCAAAACCATTTGTTCCTCCAGAAGCATCTCCAGTGGTCCATTGCATATCCTTATAACAGAATAAAACATTATTACCTGCTCCTAAAATTGGATCAGTTCCATCGGTAATAATTAATTGAAAATTGTTGATTTTATCGGTGTAATTATTAAAATATCCAACATCCACCCAGTTCACATACATGGCAGTTGGGGTAACTTTAAAAAGAACTTGTCCAATTCCTCTGGTATCAACATCGCCCCAAAAGGGCGCCACCATTACAAATGCAGCATCTGGAAATGCATTGGCAGAAAAAGTAGCATAAGGTGCGCCAAAAGAAACATTTCCGTTATTGTTAATATAAACACTATTGAAATTTTGGCCATAAAGGCAGAAGGAAAATGGTAAGTTGATCAAATTACTAGAACCATCATCATTAGGAGTCATAGCCAATGTATAAGTACCATCAGGGTCAATCCAACAGTCACAAATAATGTTTGATTTATTGGTATTACTTGTATGAATAATAGGATTAATAACTTGTAAGCTATCACCTAAATCATATTTACCAAAATCAAGAGGAATGAGGGCTCCGCTTTCTTTCAATTTCTGATATTCGGGTGAGTTAATCAGTATATTTTTATCACTAATACTTTGGGCAAAAAGGTTTGGAATCCAAAATGCCAAAGTAAAAATCGTGGTAACGTAAAATCTCTTCATTCGCTTTATTTTTGAGATGTTAATTAATAATTAAAAGTAAAAAGTCTCCAAATATCAACATAAACTATTTTTGACTCAAAATTTATTGCTAACAAATGGAAAATCTTCAAAAAACCTGTTCACAAGTAAGACGAGATATTATTAGAATGGTTGCAGCAGTGCAATCCGGACACCCAGGTGGTTCATTAGGATGTGTTGAATATTTTGTAGCCCTCTACTCTAAAATATTAAAACATCATCCTCAAAATTTTACCATGGATGGAAAAAATGAAGATTTATTTTTTCTTTCGAACGGACATATTTCACCGGTTTGGTATAGTGTATTGGCAAGAACAGGCTATTTTCCAGTTAAAGAACTAGCCACCTTTAGAAAGTTGGATTCTCGACTTCAAGGTCATCCCGCCACAGCCGAACATTTAGAAGGAATTCGAATGGCCTCTGGATCACTTGGTCAAGGATTATCAGTAGCCTGTGGTGCAGCTTTAACAAAAAAAATGAATGGTGAATCAACTTTAGTTTACACTCTTCATGGCGATGGAGAACTTCAAGAGGGACAGATTTGGGAAGCAGCAATTTTTGCAGCACATTACAAAATAGACAATTTAATTTCTACCATTGATTATAATGGCAGGCAAATTGATGGTGATGTAGAAAATGTAATGTCGCTAGGAAACCTTAGAGCAAAATGGGAATCTTTCGGATGGATGGTGATGGAGGTTAATGGAAATAACATTGGTGAACTAATCTCTGTTTTGGAAAAAGCAAAAGCTGAAACTGGAAAAGGTAAACCCATCATGATCATTATGAAAACGGAAATGGGAATGGGTGTAGATTTTATGATGGGAACTCATAAATGGCATGGTTCACCTCCAAATGTTGAACAAACCGAAAAAGCATTAGCTCAATTAGAAGAAACCCTTGGTGACTACTAATTAAAAAAACATGAAACTGTTCAAACTATTTATTCTATTCGTATTAATTTTCATTGCAGAAAATTCGTTTGCGCAGAAAAAGAAAACTCGTATCCTTTTTATTTTCGATGCGAGTAATAGTATGAATACCGAATGGGAAGGAAGTACAAGAATTCATACCGCCAAAAAAGTCATGCTAACCACCATGGATAGTTTGGCTAAAATTGAAAACCTAGAAATTGGATTAAGAATTTATGGCCATCAAAGTGCGCTTCGTCCACCCAAACCACAAGATTGTAATGATACAAAATTAGAAGTTCCCATTGGAGCAGGAACCACCGAGCAAATCAAATCTAAAATTAAAGGAATAATAGCCAAAGGCACCACCCCAATTGCCATATCATTGGAGAAGGCTGCAGAAGATTTTACCGCTTGCTCGGATTGTAATAATGTGATTATTCTAGTTACTGACGGAATCGAAGCATGTGATGGTGATCCATGTGCCGTAGCTAAAGCATTAAAAGCAAAAGACATCAAAGTAACCCCATTTGTAATTGGTGTAGGCTTGGATTTATCGTACATCGAAACATTAAGTTGTATTGGTAATGCCTACAATGCTCATGACGAAAAATCATTCTTATCTATTTTAGGTGTAATCGTCAATGAAGCTATCAATACCACCACTACACAAATTGATTTAAATAATCTTACCGGAAAACCTACCCAATCAAATGTTCCCATCACTTTATATGATCAGAAATCAGGAGAAGCCAAATATCATTTTGAACATACTTTAAATAAATCGGGTGTGCCCGACACTTTGCATATTGATGCCTTTTATACTTATAAAATGGTAGTTCATTCGGTCCCTGAAGTAGTAAAAGAAAACATCAAAATAGAAGTAGGAAAACACAATACTATTAAAGTGGATGCTCCAATGGGTTATTTAGATTTGAAAGTAAAAAATGATCATACTAATGTTACTGGAATAAAATGTATTGTTAGAAAAAACGGGGAAACAAAAACACTTTACCAACAACCTTTTAATTTATCTCAAAAATATATTGATGGAACGTATGATTTAGAAATTTTGACTTTGCCAAGAATTTACATGGATGATATCGTTATCAAACAAGATCAAACTTTCCCAATAGAAATTGCACATCCGGGAACATTAGAAATGAGGATTGGAAAATATGCTGTGGGTAGTATATTTTTAATTAAAGAAAAAGGAGAATACGAATGGCTTTATTCTCTAGACGAAATAAAACTCACCCAAATTGTGGCTCTACAACCAGGAAATTATTCTGTGCTGTATCGCTATAAAATATATAAACAAACAGGATATTCTCAAGAAATAAAATTTACAATTACCACAAAAAAATCAACTATTATAAAACTTTAAAATGGAAAACATCAAAGTATTGAACGAAAAAGATACCCGAAGCGGATTCGGAGAAGGTTTATTAGAATTAGGAGATACTAACCCAAATGTTGTTGCTCTTTGTGCAGATTTAACGGGTTCTTTAAAAATGGATGCATTCGAAAAAAAATATCCTAAACGATTTTTTCAAACTGGAATTGCCGAAGCCAATATGATTGGTCTTGCGGCTGGAATGACTATTGGTGGAAAAATTCCATTCACAGGAACATTTGCCAATTTTTCTACTGGAAGAGTTTATGACCAAATTCGTCAGAGTGTAGCTTACTCTGAAAAAAATGTAAAAATCTGTGCTTCTCATGCTGGTTTAACATTAGGCGAAGATGGAGCAACACACCAAATATTAGAAGATATTGGGTTGATGAAAATGTTACCCAATATGACGGTAATTAATCCATGTGATTTTAACCAAACAAAAGCTGCCACCATTGCTATTGCAAATTTTGTAGGTCCTGTTTATTTAAGATTTGGTCGTCCGAAAGTGCCTAATTTCACTCCCGAAAATCAAAAATTTGAAATTGGAAAAGCCTTAATGTTACATGAAGGTATTGATGTAACTATAATCGCCACAGGTCATATGGTTTGGAAAGCCATTGAAGCTGGAAAAATATTGTTAGAAAAAGGAATCAACCCAGAAATTATAAATATCCATACGATTAAACCTTTGGATGCTGAAGCAGTCTTAACTTCAGTTCGCAAAACAAAATGTGTAGTTACAGCCGAAGAACATCAAATGGCAGGAGGATTAGGTGAAAGTATTGCTGGAGTATTAGGTCAGCACTTCCCTGCCCCATTAGAGATGGTGGCCGTTAAGGATTCATTTGGTGAAAGCGGAACGCCTGAAGAATTAATGAAAAAATACGGACTCGATTCGGTGGATATTGTAAAAGCGGTTTTAAAAGTAATTGCAAGAAAATAAACCATTGCTCGAGGTTATTATTTCAAAAAAAAAGGAAATAAAATACCTATGAGTAAATACTCAGATAAAGAATTAATAGATTTATTTCGTAACGGAAGTAACGCTAACTATGCATTTAATCTGATTGTTCAAAAACATCAACGCAAACTTTATCATGTAATTCGTAGATTAGTAATAGATCATGATGAGACTAATGACTTATTACAAAATACATTTTTAAAAGCTTGGACGAATTTGGGTACATTTCGAGAAGAATCGAATTTATACACTTGGTTATATAGAATTGCGTCCAATGAAGCCTTAACTTTTATTACTTCCAAAAGAAAAAAAGTAACACAATCATTAGAAAATATACAACCGTTTACCTCTCATCAAGATTCAATCACAGGTTCCGAAATTCAAGAAAAACTTCTTAAAGCGATTCTTACTTTGCCTGAAAAGCAAAGAATTGTATTTAATATGAAGTATTATGACGAATTGAAATATGAAGAAATGTCGGAGATTTTAGACACTTCTGTTGGAGCTTTAAAAGCCAGTTATCATCATGCAGTAAAAAAAATTGAAGAATTTATAACCAAAGATTAAACCTTTTGAATTAAAAACCATCTAAGAATAAAATGAGCGAAAATAATTTACATAACGATGACAATCTAAACCAAAAAGCACCTTTCTTATTTGGTTTAAAAAAGGAAGAACCTTTTCAATCGCCAGAAGGATATTTTGAGAAATTTCAAATGGATTTACAAGATAAAATTCATTCTAAAAAAGCAAATTGGTGGAATCTATTTTTAAAACCGATTGTATGGGCTCCAACTATGGTAATTTTAATTGCAACTGGACTTTTTATTTTCAAAGGTGATGAATCTGTTGCTACAAAATCTACAGCAACAACAAATGAAAAACTAAAATTAAATGAACTTTCTTTTGAAGTTTTGGATGATTATGTGAACGATCATTTATTAGCGCAAGTAAATACTGATGAAATTATGGAAATAGTGGGAGCAGATATTCCTTCATTAGGAAGTTTAAATGCCGCTGAAAATAAAATTGAAACAATTCCAACTATACAACATGTAGAAGAAGAAGAAATGGAAGAATATATTATGGAGAATATGGATGAGATGGAAGTTTATTGATAAAATCTTGGTGCATCAAGATTTTTAATTCATATTATTTAAAGACGCGATGCATCGCGTCTAAAGTTTAAAACAAAAATTATGAAAACGAAAGTATGGATGTTAATGTTGGCCTTGCTTACAACTGTAGTTGTATCCGCCCAAGAGAAAAAAATGGATAAAGAATCAAAAAAAGAAGAGCTAGAAGCACAAAAAGTAGCCTTTATCACTACTAAATTAGACCTTACCACCGAAGAATCAAAAGCTTTTTGGCCGGTTTATGACGAAAAAGAAAAAGAAGTAAAAGAAATACGTAAAAAAATCCGTGAAAATGTGAAAGAAGGAAAAGACATGGACGAATTGAGTGATGAAGAAGTAAAAAAGATGATGGAAGAAATCATTAAATTAAAAAAACAAGAATTAGACATTGAAGAAAAGTATAATAAGAAATTTCAAGAAGTAATCCCTGTTAAAAAAGTAGCTAAACTTTATATAGCAGAGCGCAAATTCAATGAAGAAGTTCTTCGTGCATGGAAAGAAAAACAAGGTGATGGCAAAGGAAAACATGGAGATAAATAAGCCTTCGTCCAAATCCAAATACTTAATTTCAATATTTAAAATTTCAAATTTTCATTATTCTCGTTATCTTCGCCTCGATTTTGGTTCCCGCATGAGCGGGATTAAAAGGGAATCAAGTGTAATTCTTGAGCTGTTCCCGCAACTGTAAGACTGTAAAAATTGTTGTAAAAATGTCACTGTTCATTTGAATGGGAAGACACAACAAAATGTCGAGCCAGGAGACCTGCCCTAATCGTTTCAATAAGCTTTCGGGTAAAGAGCTGAGTTGGATTAGGTGTTTTATCCTATTCCCTCCTCCACTTTTTACTCCTTTATTAACTTGTTATGAAGCATAAAATGATTGCTTCATAACACAAAAAAAAATGTTATGAAAAAGGAGAAAAAAATTGGGATGGTAATTTGTTTAACCGCAATTACTATCTCGCTGTCGGCACAAGATTCCGACACTACAAAAAAATTAAATGAAGTTATTGTTTCGGCAACCAGAACTGAAAAAAATGTAATGGAGGTGGGTAGAAGCGTTACCATTATTTCAAAAGAAAATCTTGAAAAATCTATTTATCAAAATGTAGGTGAATTACTGAATTCTACAGAAGGAATTTACGTAGTAGGTGCACAACAAAACCCAGGAATGAATCAAACTATTTTCATGAGGGGAACTAACAGCAATCATACTGTAGTAATGATTGATGGAGTAAGAATAACCGATCCATCGGGTGTAAATAATGCCATAGATTTATCTGAAATTTCATTGAGCAATATCGAACAAATCGAAATAGTAAGAGGTGCACATAGCACACTCTATGGTTCATCGGCAATTGGTGGGGTAATAAACATCATTACGAGCAAACCAAAGGATGGCGTTTCGGCAAGTGCTAATATTTGGGCCGGAACATTTGGAAAATCAACCTTTACTAATACACAAAATGCATCAATCAATTATAGTAAAAAAGGATTTTTTATTGGTGGCGAAGCCTTTAATCAAAGTGTAAAAGGATTTGATGCTACATCCGATACAATAACAGATGCCAGCATCACAAAAAAATTCGACAACGATGATTTCTCAAAATTTGACTTCAATTTAAAAGGAGGATATAAAACCGAAAAAACTTATGGGTATATTTCCTTTAAACAATCTAATCAATTTACAGATATTGATAAAGTTTATCAAGGAACTTCAAAATATTATAATCCATGGGGAGCAAATCCTAATGTATATTATGATGGAAATTACACACTAGACTTTAAACGAAATCTTTTTACTTATGGAATTGAACATAAATTCAATGAAAAATTTTCAATTAAATATTATGGTGGTTATACCAATATGGAAAGAATTAGCACAGATGATTCTACTCAAATAAATGATTCTGTAAATGACAAAACTTTTTACCAAGGCATCTACAATGGAAAAGTATTATCGAATGAATTTCAAGCTTCTTATATTACAAAAGGGGTTATTTTAACGGGTGGAATTTCACATTATATGGAATCGATGAATGTAAATACATATTACAAATACTATAATGAATGGGCATTCCCTTCGCCAGTTTATGACACCATTTTAAGTAGTTTGGATACTATCTCACCAGAATCCACTATAATGAGCGAATATTTTCAAGTTGATTTGAATGGAAGTTTGATTGACGAAAAATTAAAAAATATCAATTTAATTCTTGGAGCAAGAATGAATCAAAATAGTTTATTCGGAAATCAACTCACCTATTCTATCAATCCATCCATTAAACCAGATGAAAATTCTTTGTTCTATTTATCTTGGTCAACTGGATTCAATGCTCCATCGCTGTACCAGTTATTTTCACCAGAAAGCAACTATCAAACTATGATCACGAGAGGAAATAAAACATTGAAAGCAGAAACATCCGCCAGTTTTGAAATCGGATTAAAGAAAACGATTTCCTCATCACTTACTGTTGGTTTTTCTGTTTTCAGTAATACCATAAATAACGCTATTGAATATGTTTATTTGTGGAATAAGAATATCGGCTTAGATTCGCTCGGTAATGATTGGATGCGTGACGATTATTATGGTGATACTTATATCAACATTGGTAAAATGAAATCACGTGGAGTTGAACTCAATATCAATGGACAGATTTCGAAAAAATTTGCTGTCAATGCCAATATTTCATTCGTAAATGGAAGTATAACTTACAATCCAACCACGATTGATTTAACTCATACTGATTCAAATCATGTTCAACTTTACAGCAATGGTGAATTTATTAATACAGAAAAGACTTCAACTGTTTTAACCAGACGCCCATCGACGGTAAACATCAGTTTAATTTACTCTCCAATAGAAAAACTAAGCTTAGGAATAACTACGCGATTGGTAGATAATCGTTATGATGTTTTTTATAATTCATCAAGTGGTCCTTATGGCGCTTTAGCTCAAAGACCTGTTGAGGCTTATTCACTAATAGATGTCACCCTAAATTATAAAGTCAATAAGTATTTTTTGATTAATCTAAGAGCAGAAAATATTACTGATGTAAAATATCAACAAACCATAGGTTTTAATACAAGAGGGAGAAGTATTTACTTTGGACTTAGTTTCAAATATTAATCGATTATTTCAATAAACAAAAAGAGGAGCTAACTACTCCTCTTTTATTTTTTATTCTTTTTAGCCTGCTTTGATAACCAAACAATGGCTTCTTCTTCTTTCTTGAAAATTTTAAAAGGAATGCCCGGCTTATTGAATTTAAGATAAAAATTGGCAATTAATCTATACGGTAATGAGGTGGCGATAGCCGCAGATGCAAATGAAGAAGAATTTTTTTCAAGACGAGTAGCATTTTCCCTAGCTTCCTTCGTGATGATCACATTATCCTTAGCATCGAAAATGAAACCATATTTCTTTCCTTCACAAATTTGAGCTAATAACTCATAAAGTTTTTCTTGTAATGGAACGTCAAGTACCATATTCTCTTTAAATGTTACTTTAACAATTTCATCCGAACGAAATTCGATTAAGAAATCATCAGTATCAATTGAGCGAATAATATGAATGGATGTTTGCACCAAACCCTAAATTTTACTGCCAAAATATGGAATATATACGATAAAACCAAATTTTAGTACGACCACTTCAAATAAAGTCCACCCCAAGTAAAGCCCGCACCAAACGTAGTAAAGATCAAATTATCCCCTTTTTTGAGTTGTGATTCCCATTCTGCGAGACATAATGGCAAAGTAGCTGAAGTAGTATTTCCGTATTTCTGTATGTTTAACATCACCTTTTCCATCCCCACACCCATTCTTTCGGCAGTGGCTTCAATGATTCTTTTATTAGCCTGGTGAGGCACCAAAAATGCGATGTCTTCAGACTTCAAATTATTGTTTTTCATCATTTCTTCTGCAACATCAGCCATTTTTACAACCGCTAATTTAAAAACAGACTGACCTTCCATTTTTACAAAATGTTGTTTATTTACTATTGATTCATAAGATGCCGGCTGAATACTTCCGCCACCTGGCTGGTACAACGATTTTCTTCCGCTCCCATCCACATACATTTTAGAATCCAAAATACCTGTTTCATCTGTTGATTCTTCTAATAAAACTGCTCCTGCTCCATCTCCAAACAATATAGAG
Source organism: Chryseobacterium gleum (assembly GCA_945865695.1). Taxonomy (GTDB): domain Bacteria; phylum Bacteroidota; class Bacteroidia; order Flavobacteriales_D; family UBA2798; genus CAMBFX01. The sequence continues at coordinate 17,711 of CAMBFX010000036.1, forward strand.
GTAGAACGATCAGTATAATCCATCACGCTCGACATTTTATCAGAACCAATTACTAATACATTTTTATGTTTACCACATTCAATAAATTTTGAAGCTGTTTCTAATGCATATAAAAAACTGGAGCATGCAGCTTGTATATCAAAACTCCAAGAATTAGTTGCACCAATCATATCCGCAACAATATTTGCAGTGGATGGATATTGATAATCGGGAGTAACGGTTGCCACAATGATTAATTCAATATCCAATGGATTCATTTTCTTTTTTTCAAGAATCTGTTTTGCGGCTTCAGCTCCCATAAATGCAGAAGCTTTGTCTTTGTCTTTCATGATTCTTCTCTCACTAATTCCAGAACGTGAAACTATCCACTCGTCAGTGGTATCCATCATCGTTTCTATTTCTTTATTGGTTAAAATGTATTCGGGTAAATAACTTCCAACAGCTGTTATCGTTGCTCTTTTGTTCATCTCTATTTTTTTGATTCATTCCAAAACTAATAATTTTTTGAATTTTAACGAACAAGATTATAAAAATCAATATGATGACTAAAGTTAAATAAATAATCCTATCTTGTTTGTTTTCATTTACATAATTTTGTATATTTAACCAAATTTAATACGATGTCCAAACAAGAAAATGAACCTTTATTCCGATTAATTCACTCACTCAGTAAAAGCGAAAAAAGATTATTTAAGATTTACGCCAATCGTTTGAGCAATAATGAAAAAAAAGATAAAAAATTCATTTTACTTTTTGATTCCATAGCATCGCAAAAAAAATACGATGAACAAAAAATATTAAAGAAAAATATAGAATTATCTAAACTTCAATTTGCCAACTTAAAAATGCATCTCTATAAACAAATATTAAGATGTTTAAGAATGTCAACTCATACTTTTCCCTTAGATATGCAAATTACCGAACTGATTGACCAAGCAAAAATTCTTTATCATAAATGTTTATACATTGACTCATTAAAAGTGATTGATAAGGCAAAAAAGGTCGCTTTACTTCATGATCAATCGTTTCTTTTATTAGAGCTTTTAGAACTAGAGAAATTGGCGTTGCAACAAGGCTCTAAAGAAAATATTGAAAACCGAGTAAATGCAATAACTGTTGAATCCGTAAAAACAGTAAATACCATTCAACAAATCAATACATTTTCAAATTTATCTCTAAGATTAAACACTATTTATCAAAAAGAAGGATTTATTCGAAACAAATTTGATTTAGAAAATATTTCTGGATTTTTCAAAAACAGTTTACCTGCCTACGATGAAAACACTCTTTCCTTCCAAGAAAAAATGTATCTCTATTACTCTTTCACTGGATATTATTTTTTCATTCAAGATTTTAAACTTGGATTAAAATATGCGCTCCAATGGGAAAAATTATTTGAAGCAAACCCTGAAATGATTTCTATTAAAACAGAAATGTATATTAAAGCGCTCAATAGTGTTTTGGTGGCTCAAAATAAATTATATCTCTACCATGATTTTATGGAAACTCATCGAAAATTAGTGGGGATAAAAAGATCTAAAAAAATTCTTCTTACAGAGAACCTAAACCTCTCCTTATTTCGAACGATTTACATTCATGAAATTAATCGGCATTTCATGTTAGGAGAGTTTAAAAGTGGCATTCGAATTGTTTCAAAATTTGAAAATGAACTAAATAATTTCATTCCTAAACTTGATAAAAACACAGTATTACTTTTCTACTATAAAATTGCTTGCTTATATTTTGGAAGTGGAAATTTTAAAGCAGCAATCAAATGGCTAAATAAAATTATTCAAGAACCCGATTCGCTGCGTGAAGATTTACATTCTTTTGCGCGTATTATTAAACTTATTTGTTATTTTGAATTAAATGAAAACGAAATGGTTGAATCTAATATTCTTTCTACGTATCGTTTCCTATTGAAAAAAGAAAACTTTATCCGTTACCAGCAATATATTACGCAATTCTTAAAAGGATTACGAAAAGAATATTCTAAAACACAGGTTTTGGAACGATTTAATGCCTTAAAAAAACAGATGCAAGAATTAGAAAAAGATCCCTTTCAAAGAAGAGCATTTCTTTATTTTGATATGATTTCTTACCTCGAAAGTAAAATTTCTGGACGTGGAATTCAGGAAGTTGTACAAGAAAAAGCGGGACAACGTATTGTTCGAAAAAATGTGGCTTAATTGAAATGATTCACTCCTAAAAAAATACCTAAATTCACCAAAAATTAAAACAAAATGAAATATCATAATACCCTAAAGTTAAAACATCAACTAATCCTGAATATTTCTTATAAACACTAAAAAAAAATATTGAAATGAAAGAAGTTTATATCGTTGCAGCAGTAAGAACTCCAATGGGAAGTTTCAACGGTGCTTTAGCTACTGTTCCTGCAACTGCACTAGGTTCTGCAGCAATCAAAGGTGCACTTGAAAAAATAAAATTAGACCCAAAAGAAGTTCAAGAAGTGTATATGGGAAATGTTTTGCAAGCTGGTTTAGGGCAAGCTCCTGCTCGCCAAGCTGCAAAAGGAGCTGGATTGCCAGATAGTGTGATTTGCACTACTGTGAATAAAGTTTGTGCTTCGGGAATGAAATCAATTGCATTAGGAGCTCAATCCATTATGTTAGGAGAAAACGAAGTGGTAATTGCCGGTGGAATGGAAAACATGAGTATGGTTCCGCATTATTTACAAGGTTCTAGAAATGGTTTTCGCCTAGGTGATGCAAAATTGACGGACGGTTTAGTGTATGATGGTTTAACCGATGTGTATGGAAAAACTCATATGGGAAATTGTGCCGAATTATGTGCTAAAGAAAAAGGAATCACTAGAGAAGACCAAGATAATTTTGCTATCACTTCTTATAAAAGATCGGCTGCCGCTTGGGATGCTGGAAAATTCAATGACGAAATAGTTTCGGTAAGTGTTCCGCAACGAAAGGGTGATCCAATAATCGTTTCGAAAGATGAAGAATATACCAATGTAAAATTGGATAAAATTCCTTCATTAAGTCCTGTTTTTCAAAAAGACGGAACAGTAACTGCTGCGAATGCTTCTACCTTAAATGATGGTGCTTCGGCAGTGATTTTGATGAGTAAAGAAAAAATGAATGCGCTTGGATTAAAACCATTGGCAAAAATTGTAAGTTTTGCTGATGCAGAACAAGCACCAGAATGGTTCACCACTGCTCCATCCAAAGCATTACCAAAGGCATTAGCCAAAGCAAATTTAAAAAAAGAAGATATTTCATTCTGGGAATTGAATCAAGCTTTCTCGGTAGTAGGATTAGCTAATATTAAAGAACTTGGCCTAGACGCTTCAAAAGTAGATGTAAATGGCGGTGCAGTTGCCTTAGGACATCCTCTTGGAAGTTCAGGTTGCAGAATCATTGTAACGTTAATTAATGTTTTAAAACAAAATAACGGAAAATTAGGTGCCGCTGGAATCTGTAATGGTGGCGGTGGTGCTAGTGCAATGATTATTGAAAACATTCCTTCATGACCGAAGGGAATAATTGTTAGTCAAGAATTAATCGCATAAAAAAATCCCCGAGATTCTGAAACAAGTTCAGAATGACTCGGGGATTTTTATTTTATAGTAGTTCTAAAATTATCTAACAAATAATTTATGATTTACTTGACCTTGATCAAATGTTACAGAAATCATATAAACTCCAGAAGTATACCCATTCAAATCAATCGTTCTTGAGCCAGTTAATTCTGATGTATGCACTGTTTGACCAGCGATATTGATTACAGCAACATTTCCATTGGTAAATTGAGTATTTAATAAATCTAATTGAACGGTATTATTAATTACTTGAAAAGAAACGCCATCAGCAACTAAATCTTTAACACTATTCACAATTTGACCTGCCAAGATTACTGAAGAAGGAGTTGACTCATAAGCATAATCTTTAACAACAAAAGATTTTCCATTGGCAGCCACATTTATTCTACACCATCCATAATGAAAATTAGAACCTGCTAAGAAAGTTAATCCCATATAATGATCTGCTGCATCAATCCATGGACCGATACCCATGTTAGCAAATCCACCCACAAAAGCACCAGCAGCAATCGGCGCTGACGAAGTAGATGGGGCAAAAGATTGTAAATTATCAATTGGATCATTTAAATTAAGAGCGGTCAAATAATTTAATGCGCTACCTGCAGAACTTATAGCTGCATTACTTCCTCCAGTCAACAAAACAACACCCTCGGCAGGGAAAGTAAAACTTCCATAAGTTACCACCGTGTCAAATTGGACAATCATGAAATCGTCAGTTGCATCGTTATTTACATCTAACATATACATTTGATCTTCTGTAAACGTTAGATCAGGATTAACATCAGTATAAACGATTTGCGCACCAGCTGTACTAGCGAAAGCGGCAACAGATCCTGCCATTGCTGAATACTTAAGTGCTTTCTTTTCTAGGTCGAGTTTTTTCATAGCTTAGTTTTTATTTGGTCAAATTTAAGAAATATTAGTTTTTGTTTTTCACCTTAAAATAAATTTATTAACTCTTATTTCGGTGTAATTCGGGATGCACTGCTTCAATCATGTTATTAAGGTTCAGGGGAATCTTAAGAAAAGATTGAATATTTTCGGCCTCCTGCATGGTGGTATTTATAACATCATGATAATTTACATAATGAATTTCAACATTGGGATTGTTCTTTGCCCATTCTTTTACGAGTAACAATGTTTTATCAAATGCCTGGGCAATCGCTGTTGGGAAATTAGAGGTATCCTGCTTTAGCATTACTTGTTGCGATTTTAAAACTTCATTCATTGGACGTTGCATAAAAACCACCTTATATTCAAATTCTGATGGTAATTGATTTAAAAGTTGAGCAATTACTTTCACCACTTTACCTTCTGCCTGAGGCAACCATGATTTATCTCTAATCAATGCTTTTACAGGTTCAAATTCATAATATCCTTTTGGATTACTGGTATCAGCCAATCGCTTTTCATCAACTAAAACATCCATTCCCCCTTTATGCAACATTTGCATCATCATTGAAGTTCCAGAACGTGGCAGACCTGAAACTAAATAAACGGTTTTCTTCACTTTTTCCATAAATTCTTTATGTGGTTTTATTTTTTCTGTTTGATTTAACGATTCATAAATTTTAATTAACCTAAGATGTGCGTTTTGATGTGCTGGATATAATTTTAAGGTAATCAAAAAAGCATTTATACTTTCTTCTATTCTATTTAAATAAAAAAAACATTCTCCTATATGATAATGTGCGGATGGAATATAATAAGTGCGTTCTATCGCTTCAAAAAAACTATCCAAAGCTTCTTCCATTCTTTCTTGACGAAATAATACCACTCCTAAAGAATTATAATAATACGCATTCTCACCATCAATTTGTATCGCTTTTCTTATAGGCATTTCGGCATTTGACCACTGATTTAATGCCATTAAAGATTTTCCTACTTCAAAATATAATTCAGCCCATTCACCTGCATCTTTCAATGCTCGTTCAAAAAATTCATTGGCTAAACGAGGTTTGAAAATGGTTTGATTCAATTTCCCTTCAAAATAATCCAAATAATATCCTTTAATTTCTTTTCTTGATCGATAAAAATCAATGATTGATTTACATTCTAAAAAATGTCGTTTATCCAATAAAGAATGTAATAATGCAACGGCAAATCTTGCTTTTTCAGGACGTTTAGCCTGTAGTTCTCTTAAAAGTGGAATGGCCTTTTCTGTTTTTTTTCCATTTATGTATGACTTCGCTAAATAAAATTCGGTTTCTTCACTAATAATATCTCGATTTTTCTTTTTGTCTTCGCCCGGTGATTCAATATAACCTAATTCTATTAATTGATCCATGGCCTGTTTTTCTGCCCAAGGATCTAATCTTAAACTTTCGGCATGACGAGCATCATCCCCTGGAACATTTTCCCAAGAGTCGATATATTTTGGTTCAATATTTTGGTTGAAAATTTGAAGAAGAGGTTTGCCCTCCATATCTTTTCCAATAGGTAAATCGAATAAAGTTAAAAGTGTTGGCGTGATATCAATAATGGAAGCACCATAAATGGATTCTCCTTTTTTAATTTGTGGGCCTCTTGCACAAAAAACGCCCAATGAACGATGTTCAACAGCGGGGCCAGCAGGATCCTTTGGAATAAATTTGGGACGAAGATGATCAGAATGAAAACCATGATCTGAAACAATTAGCACTGTTGTATCTTCATCAATTAAATTCAAATAAGTTTCGAGCATCATATCAAAAAAGCGATACGC